>CAYWWM010000111.1:0-7651 GCA_964461735.1 uncultured Solibacteraceae bacterium
CTTCCTGCGTCCGTGGGTGGAGAAGTACGACGGCGCCCTGTTTTCCGCCCCCGTGTTCACCCACGCGCTGCCGATCCCCCAATATTTGTTCTACCCGGCGATTGATCCGCTTTCCGACAAGAACCGGGAACTCCCGGCGGAATTTGTGCAGAGCGTTGTGGAGCGCTTCGGGATTGATCCGAAACGCCCCATTCTGACGCAAATTTCGCGGTTTGACCGTCTGAAGGACCCGGTCGGCGTGATTCAGGCGTACCAGAAGGTCCGCAAATACTTCGACTGCCAACTGGTGCTGGCTGGTGGCGGAGCTACCGACGACCCGGAAGGTGACATCGTGCTGCGCGAAGTAGAAGAAGCCGCCCAGGCGGACCCCGACATCCACATCTTGAATCTGCCTCCCTGGAGTCATCTCGAGATTAACGCGTTACAACGGGCCTCGACCATTGTGATCCAGAAATCGCTGCGAGAAGGCTTTGGGCTCACGGTTGCGGAGGCCCTCTTGAAAAAGAAGCCCGTGGTCGCGTCCGCGGTTGGCGGGATTCCCACCCAGGTCATACATAAGGTGACGGGCATGCTGGCTCACTCCGTCGAGGGTACCGCCTACCAGATTCGGTTTCTGCTCTCCAATCCCTCCTTCGCCCGCCAGCTCGGGGAGAACGGCCAGGAGCATGTCAAAGAGAATTTTCTGCTCTTGCACAACATCCGCCGGTACTTGCTTCTGTTCTTGAACCTCGGCCAGCGTTAGGGCCCAACTATATTTTGCCTTGAAATCCCCGGCATCTTTATGGTAGAAAAGAAGGCGCAAAAGCATGAAAGAGGGTGGTGTGCGCCCGGTCGCACGCGGAGTGGAAGAAGTGCGCAGCGATCTCCTCGCGCAAGCTCTCCAAAAGGACTCGCAATGCAGAGAACGATCCTGACCCTGATTGGACTCCTGATCGCCGGAATCAGCGCCTGGCCGGCCGTGCTGGCAGCAGCGCAGCAGGCCGCCAGTGCGTCTCCGGCTGCTTCGCCCTATCGCGCCGTGCTCAACCGCTATTGCGTGACGTGCCACAACGAGCGCCTGAAGACCGCCGATCTGTTGCTCGATCAGGCCGACGTGGAGCATCCTGGCGCGGCGCCGGAATTGTGGGAGAAGGTGGCGCGCAAGCTGCGCGCGCGGGCCATGCCTCCGCAGGGAGCGCCGCGGCCCGAGGAAGCCGCCTACGCCTCCTTCGTCGAGTATCTGGAGACATCGCTCAACCGCGCGGCAGAGGCTTCGCCCAATCCTGGAAAGACGTCGGACCATCGCCTGAACCGCTCCGAATATGCCAACGCCATCCGCGATCTGCTGGGGCTGGAAGTGGACAGCGCCGCGCTGCTTCCTCCCGACGAGCAGTACTTCGGTTTCGACAACAATGCCGATGTCCTGACGGTGTCGCCGCTGCTGATGGAGCGCTACATGATCGCCGCAGGCAAGATCAGCCGGATGGCGGTCGGCAACCCCGCCATGCGCCCGGCCGCGGAGGAGTACAAGGTCTCCGAAGCGTTGATACAGAACGACCGCCAAAACGAAGACCTGCCGTTCGGCTCGCGCGGCGGCGCGGCCATCCGGCATTTCTTCCCGCTCGACGGCGAGTACGTGGTACGCATCCGATTGCAGCGGAACTACGACGGATTTATCCGGGGCATGGTGGAACGCAATCTGCTCGACGTGCGGCTGGACGGCGCGCGCGTGAAACTCTTCGAGGTGGGCGGAGCGCGCAAAGGCCGCTCTGGGCCGTTGTTTACCCGCAACGATCCGGACTACCGCGGCGACCCCGAGCAGCTCGATTATGAGTTATCGGGGGACAAGGCGCTGGAAACCCGCTTCGAGGCCAAGGCCGGCGAGCGCCTGCTGGGCGTGGCGTTCCTCAAGCAGACCACGCAGCCCGAAGGCATCCTGCTCGGAGAGATGCTGCTGAGCGACATCGAGAAGTTTCGCGGCGGCGACCCAGGGGTCGAGAGCGTCACGATCATCGGGCCGTACAACTCGAAAGGTTTGGGAGAAACCGCCAGCCGCCAGAAGATTTTCGTGTGCCATCCCAGCGGCGCGCAGGAGGAGCAAGCGTGCGCCCGGCGCATTCTTACGGCGCTGGCTCGACGCGCCTTTCGTCGTCCGGCCACCGACGTGGAGCTTCAGGATTTGCTTGCCCTCTATGAAACCGGCCGCAAGGAATCCGGCTTCGAGGGCGGCATCGAGGTGGCGCTGCAGCGCGTTCTGGCAGGGCCGGAGTTTCTGTTCCGCGTGGAGCGCGATCCGGCTGGCGTGGCGCCCAACACAGCGTATCGCCTGAACGACTTCGCGCTGGCCTCGCGGCTGTCGTTCTTCCTGTGGTCGAGCATCCCGGACGACGAGCTGCTGGATTTGGCTGAAAACGGCCGCTTGCGAAACCGCGAGGTGCTGCAGCAGCAGGTGCGGCGCATGCTGGCCGACCCGCGCTCGTATGCCCTGGCTGAGAATTTTGCCGGACAATGGCTCTCCATGCGCAACATGCGCGGCGTTTCCCCGGACCCCAAGGTGTATCCGGATTTTGACGACGAATTGCGCGCGGGCTTCGCCAAGGAAACGGAGCTGTTCTTCGGCGCCCTGCTCCGTGAAGACCGGCCGATCATGGACCTGCTCACGGCCGACTTTACGTTTGTCAACGAACGTCTGGCGCGGCACTACGGCATCCCGAACGTGTACGGCAGCGGCTTCCGGCGCGTGGCGATCGAGGAGCCGGCGCGCAGGGGCCTGCTCGGGCAGGGCACCATCCTGACCGCGACTTCGCGGGCCAACCGCACCTCCCCCGTGCTGCGCGGGAAGTGGGTGCTCGACAATCTGCTCGGCGTTCCGCCTCCGCCTCCGCCGGCCAATGTCGCGGCGGGGCTCGAGGAGAAGAACAAAGACGGCAAGGTCCTCACCGTCCGCCAGCAGATGGATCAGCATCGCAACAACCCAGCCTGCTCCGGCTGCCATTCGCTGATGGACCCGATCGGATTCGCTCTCGACAACTTCAACGGCGTCGGCCAGTGGCGCACGTCCGACGCCGGCTCGCCGCTCGACGTTTCCGGCGTGCTCTATGACGGCGCGCCGTTTCAAGGTCCGCTCGAATTTCGCAAGCTCTTAGTGGACCGCGAAGAACTCGTAGTTCATACCGTGGCCGAAAAGCTGCTCACCTATGCCCTCGGCCGCGCGCTCCAATCCTACGATCAGCCCGCCGTGCGCGGGATTGTGCGGGAATCCGCTCCCGGCAACCACCGCTGGTCGTCCCTTGTTCTCGGTATCGTCAACAGCACGCCGTTCCAGATGAGGAGGTCACAATAGCCATGATGATTTTCAAGAAAACCATTCCCCGCCGCACCTTTTTGAAGGGGGCCGGCACGACGCTGGCATTGCCACTCTTGGACGCAATGGTTCCGGCGTTTGCCCGCGGCGCCGAGCCGGGCGCCAAGTCTCCGGTGCGCCTGTCCACGATCTTCGTTCCCAACGGCAGAATCATGCGGAACTGGACGCCGAAGACCGAGGGCGCCGGGTTCGCGATGTCTCCCACGCTGGAGCCGCTGTCTCCCTTTCAGGACCAGTTGCTCGTACTCAGCGGGCTGAACATCAAAGCCGCCGACCCCGTGGGGAACGAGCCCGGCGGAGTCCATGCGCGTCCCGCCGCCGCGTTCCTGACCGGCATTCACCCGAAGCCGGGCGGGGCCGTCGGCATCTCGCTCGACCAGGTCGTCGCGCGGGAGTACGGCAAGGAGACGCAGCTCGCCTCGCTCGAACTGGGCCTCGATTCGCCCGAGATCGCCAGCGACGACGGCGCGTATTCCGCCTACTACATGAACACGATTTCCTGGCGCACCGGCACCACGCCGCTGCCCATGGAGATCAACCCGCGCTCGGTCTTCGAGCGGATGTTCGGCGACAGCGACACCGCCAGTGCCGCCGAACGGATGCGGCGCGTGCAGCGCGAGCGCAGCATTCTCGACTCGGTGACCGCAGGAGTGGCGCGCCTCTCGAACGGCGTCGGCGCCGCCGACCGGACCAAGCTGGCCGAGTATTTGGACGCCATCCGCGACATCGAGCGGCGCATCCGCGTGGCGGAGACCTCCTCGGAGAAGACTGCTTCCACGGAGCAGGAAGCGTTCGAGCGGCCGGTCGGGATTCCGACCACGTTCGCCGAGCACGCCAAGCTGATGTTCGACCTGCAAGTGGTAGCCTTCCAGTCCGACCTGACCCGCGTCTCGACCATCATGCTGGGGCGCGACCAGACCGACCGGCCGTACCGCGAGATCGGCATCGCCGACGGGCACCATCCGCTGTCGCACCACAAAGAAGTCCCCGAAACGATGGCCTTGGTGGAGCAGATTGACCGCTATCAGACCACCATGGTGGCGTATTTCCTCGAGAAGCTGCGCGCCACGGCCGACGGCACCGGCACGCTGCTCGACAACTCGATCATTCTGTACGGCAGCAGCCTGAGCGACGCCAACTACCACATCCACAACAACGTTCCCATGGTGGTGGCGGGCGGCGCGGGCGGCCAGATCAAGGGCGGACGGCACATCAAGTACGCCGGGCCGCCGCTGTCGAACCTGCACATGACCGTGCTCGATCTGTTGAAGATTAAGGCTCCCGATTACGTGGACAACAAGTACAGCGACGCCACCGGGAAGCTCGAGCACCTCTCAATCGTCTAGCCATTCGGGAAGGACCGCCGGCCGCAAGGCCGGCGGGCGGGGGAGAACCGGGGGAGAATTATGAACGCCAAGGTTCAGGGTTTGTTTATCGGGTGTATCGCCGGATTGCTGTTTGTGTCCGCGCTCTCGGCGGCCGATCTGCGCGTGGCGGACGCCGCCAAGCAGGGGAACCGGGAAGCCGTCCGCTCGCTGGTCAACGACCGGGCCGACGTGAACGCGTCGGAGCCGGACGGCACCACGGCGCTGCACTGGGCGGTCCACAAGCATGACCTCGAAATGACCGACCTGCTGCTTCGCGCCGGAGCCAACGTCAACGCCGCGAATGACTACGGCGTGACGCCCCTCTCCGTCGCCTGCTCCAGCGGCAACGGCGGGATCGCGGTGCGGCTGCTCGAAGGCGGCGCCAATCCGAACGCAGCTCTCTGGAGCGGCGAGACCCCGCTGATGACCTGCTCGCGCACCGGCAGCGTGGACGCCGTGAAAGCGCTGCTCGCCCGCGGCGCGGATGTCAACGCCAAGGAATCTCAGAAGGGGCAGACCGCGCTCATGTGGGCCACCGCCAACAAGCGCGCGGAAGTCGTGCGGGCGCTCATCGCGGGCGGGGCGGACGTTCGCGCGCGCTCCAACGTAGTTCCGGTGCCTGAACCATTTCAGAATCCGTGCACCCCCGACGACGTTTGCCTGACGGCGAGGACCGACGGGTTCACTTACCCTTCCACCGTCCGCTTCCCGAAGACGGCCGGCGGCTTTACCCCGCTCCTGTTCGCGGCCCAGCAGGGCGACGTCGAGTCGGCCCGGCTGCTGCTCGCGGCGGGAGTGGATGTCAATGAGTCAACTCCGGAAGAGGGTACAGCGCTGGTCCTGGCGAGCGCCAGCGGCCAGGAGCAGTTCGCCCTGTTCCTGCTCGAAAACGGCGCGGGCCCGAACGCCAAAGACGGCTTCGGCATCACCCCGCTGCACTACGCTCTCCACCAGGGGATGCTCGCGATCAGCAGCTACAAGCCCCAGCCCACCGATCGCTTCGGCTGGGTGCGGCACAACATGCCGGCGCTGGCTAAGGCGCTTCTGGCGCGCGGCGCGGACCCGAACGCGCAGATCGCCCACGACTTTCCCCCGTATGACTACCCGCTGATCTCCCGCTCGAACGGGAATAATCTTCCGCAGATCACGCTGGTGGGGGCGACTCCGTTCTTCCTTGCCGCCGCATCGAGAGATCTCGATCTGATGCGCGTCCTCGTCGAAAGCCGGGCCAATCCCCGCCTGCCTGCCCAGGACGGCGTCAGCCCGCTGATGGTGGCTGCCGGGATGGCCCACGAGCGCGGCGGCGCCGGCTTCGGCGGGACCGTCGGGGTCGAGTACATCAGCACGGCGGATGAGCAGAAGCGGATCCTCGAAGCCGTGAAACTGGCCGTCGAGCTCGGCAGCGACGTCAACGCCGTAAACACCTGGCGGGGTCAGACGGCGATCCACTCGGCGACCTACATGGGCTACGCCGAAGTCATCGAGTTCCTGGCGTCGAAAGGCGGGGACCTGAACGCCAAGGACAAGTACGGGCAAACGCCGCTCTCGATCGCCCTGGGCGACCCCGAAGGATTGGTCTACCGGCAGCTCGGCGGCGCGCGCTACGACTACAGCTTCCGCCAACCGAAGGCCATGAAAGACATCTCGGACCTGCTCCTGAAATTGGGCGCCGCGCCGTTTACCGGCAAGCCGCGGGACCGCTCCGGGCAGTAACATCGAACCCTTCATGAATCGGGCGCAGCTTGTGAATCCTCACGGGTTGCGCCCCTTTCCATTTTGTCCCCGCTTTTCTGCGCAAGGACCGTATGGCTATGCTTAAAGCATTTCCGGGGTTGGTGTAGGGTACTTGAGAGCGTCAGGGCACGCACCCCCGGGAACCATCTCCCCCTTGCTCTTACTCTCCCTTGTGCTCTTGCTCTCCCTCTCCCTCTTGCTGTTGCCCGAAGGGCAAGACGGTGAATAGCCGTATTTCGGCTGGAAGTCCGGCGGAGAGGCCGTCTGCGGTGGAGGCCGGAGCGCATGCTCCATAGCCTGTTGAGTAGATCGGCCCCCCGCCCTCTTCTCCCCAGGTCGTGGAGAATACGAGGCCTTGTGAGCCTGCATCTTCAAGCTCGACCGGAGGAGCCGATCCAGGGTCGGGGAGCCGGAACTGCAGCCTACTCCTGGGAGGCCCGTATGGACAAGAATGATTTTGGCGGAATCGAAGTCCGTTCCGAACCACTGCTGGTCGCCTGGCGTCGCGAGGAGCTGACGCTGCCCGTGAAACCGTTCCCCAACACCGCGAAAGGGCATCGCGCGGGGGCGCGGTACCTAGCGCGCAAAGGTCGCGGGGTACGCGTGTGTCTGGAATCCACTGGCGTCTACGGGCTGGACCTAGCGGCGCGGCTCCAGATAAAAGCGGGGATCGAAGTCATGGTGGCCAACCCCCGCGCCGTCCGCCGGAGAAACACCGATTGTAAAAATGGGCTAATCACTAACAACTGCCTTACTTCACTTCCGCGACGGCGATGCCGTTGACGCCGCTGGTAGCCATCCACACGGCCCCCTGTGGGGAAGCCGACATGTTGCGCACCACTCCGCCGCCGGAGGGGATCAGCCAGGTCTGGAATTTCTCGGTCTGGGGATCAAAGCGAACCAGCGTGTTCTTGTCCACGCCTGACTCGCTGTACCAAACGATGTTGCCGATGGCGATAATCCCGTAGGGCTGGGATTTCGCGCCGCTCGGCGAAGGCCATTCCTTCGAGGCCCCCGTCTTGGGGTCGTAGACGCCCAAGTAGCCGCGCGCATAATCGCCGTACCAAATGCGGTCGTCGGGGGTGATGGCGATGCGCCGCGGACGCGTATCCGGATTGGGCAGCGTGTATTCGGTGATCTGCATCGTGTTCTTGTCAATCTTGGCGAGCTTGTTGGTGCGGAACTCGCAGAAGAAGACTTCGTTCTT
>CAYWWM010000112.1:0-7639 GCA_964461735.1 uncultured Solibacteraceae bacterium
CCCACATCTATCTTATTCTGGCTGAAAAATGGTCCAAAGATTGGGGAGCACCTAACCTGACGTTGGGAATCTACGGGCCCTGGGCGCGCGTCGAGATTCTGAAGTTCTTCTACGGCCATACCGAGCTCGAGGGCGACCGCTTTGTGTTCCACGGCACCGGCAGGGAGCTGCTGCCCGGCTGGCTCAAAGTCGCCGCGGTGCTCGGTCCGCTGTATCTGCTGACCACGTATTCGGACAATTTTCTGTACGCGCTCCTCTTCCTGGCTGCCCTGTTTCTCCTGGTTCCCTTCGCGATTGTCGGCTCGCGACGCTACCGGATGAGCCGCACGTCGTGGCGAGGCATCCGCTTCTCGTTTCGCGGCCGCAGCGCAGAGTTCTGCAAGATTTTCTATGCCGGGATCGTCTTGACCGTATTCTCCTTGGGACTTTATTATCCGTACTTTCACAGCCATGTCCGCCAGTTTCTCATCAACCATACGTATTTCGGAACGCGCCGGTTTGGATATCATGGAGACGGGGCTGACCTGCGGAACAAATATCTGCTGACCTTGCTGCTGCTCCTCCCGACCTTCGGCCTCTACTGGTTCTCGTTCGCCGCAGCGCGGGAACGCTACTACTGGGAGCGCACCTTTATCGGGAACACCGCGTTCCGCTCGGACGTGACCGGGTACCACCTGTGGGGATTGAAGGCCGTCAACGGATTCCTCTTAGGCATCACCTATGGGTTGGCGTGGCCCTGGGTGAAGATTCGCAAAATCCGGTTTATTTTCGAGAATCGCGCTCTCGAAGGGACGCTCGACCTGGAAGCCATCCAGCAGGAGTTACAGACTGCTTCCGCGACGGGCGAGGGCCTCGCGGACCTGATGGACGTCGGCCCGCTCGATTTCGACCTGGGCATTTAGGCCCCCCCCAATGTCAGTAACACCGATGCAGCCGATGGAACCCAGCCAGTGGCCAGGCCACTACTTCGACGGCCGGTCGCCGGTCCGGCACGAAGTGATCGTCACGGTTGGCGTCGGCGGACTCTACATCCAGAAGGGCGCCGAAACCCTGTGGTGGCCCTACGAGCAGGTGCGCCAGACGGAGGGGATCGAATCGAGCGGTCAGGTGCGCCTCGAGAAGAGCGCAGAGAAGGGAGACGGCTCCCTCGAAAGCCTGGTGGTGAGCGATCCCAAGTTTCTGGCGGCGCTCGAACACATGACGCCGCGTTGGGCGCCGGAGTTCGGAAAGTCTTTCAGGAAAGCTTCGCGCCGGCACTCGCAGCGGACGGTCATTCTGCTCTGCGCGGCGGCGGCGGTTGCGCTCCTATGGATTCTTTACACCTGGGCGATTCCGGCGGCCACCGACTTCCTGGCCGCGTATGTTCCGGCGTCCTGGGAGGAAAGACTGGGCCTGGCGGTTACCGAACAACTGGCCCCGCCGGAAATCCGCTGCGCGGACGGCGAATTGACCCGCGCGCTCGATCAAATCGCGTCCACCCTGCTCGCCGCCGAGCAGGAAGTGCCCTACACGTTCCATATCGCGGTTGCGGATCTTCCTGTCGTCAACGCCTTTGCCGGTCCGGGAGGACACATCGTGATCCTGCGCGGCTTGCTCCAGAAAACGGAGACCCCGGAAGAGCTGGCCGGCGTCCTGGCTCACGAGATGCAGCATATTCTGCAACGGCATCCCACGCGCGCCGTGCTCCGGGAGATGTCCACGAGCGGCTTGATTGCAGTGCTGTCCGGGAATGCGGAAGCGGCGCGGGACCTGCTCCAGGCAGCCGGGACGCTCGGCGAATTGCGCTACAGCCGGCGGGACGAGGCCGCGGCGGACCGCGCCGGCATCCGGATGCTGCAAGCGGCGCAGATCCGGTCCGATGGACTCATCGAGTTTCTGGGCCAGATGGAAGGCGGGAATCCTTTGCAGTATTTCTCCACGCACCCCAATACCAGCGAGCGCATCCAGGAGTTACGAGCGCTGGCCGCCCAGGCCCAGTACACTCCCCAAGAATTGCTCCCCGGCTACCAGTGGGCAGACGTAAAAAACCGGTGTGAGCCAGGGTCAGCACCGTAGGTCCCTGCGACACAGGAGACCTTAGGTCCGTGCAATGAAGAGGTTTCACGCCGGCTCTCGCCGAGCAGACTCCCGGAGTCACACCGGCGCACTTGCCTGGCCACTTGCTATGCAGGCTGGCGGGGTCGAGGTCGTGCCCTGACGAAACTCCCAGGGCTGTCACTATATTATGCAAAGCTCAATAATAGGCTGTTGATTCCGGGTCCCGGCGAGGACTAGACTGGAAGGCACGCGGGGCGCTGCGCAGCGGTTGGCGTCCCCCGACAACGGAAACGCAGAGAAGAGCCATGGAACTGAATGACCCCATCGAATTGCTGTTGCGCGACAAAAGTCCAGACATCTGGCGCGTCTCGGCCACAACCCTGGTGTACGACGCCATCGTGCTGCTGGCGGAAAAGAAGATCGGCGCCCTGCTGGTGATTGACGAGGGCAAGCTGGTGGGAATCCTCTCCGAGCGCGACTACGCCCGCAAGGTCATCCTCAAGGGCAAGTCCTCGCGCGAGACCCAGGTGCGCGAGATCATGAGCAGCCCGGTGATCCACGTGACGCCGAAAGAAACGGTGGGCGAAGTGATGACCCTCATGACCAATCACCGCATCCGGCATATGCCGGTGGTGGATGCCGGGCAGGTCGTGGGAGTGCTCTCGATCGGCGACATCGTGAAGTGGATCATCTCCGCGCAGCAGGAGACCATCAGCCAGTTGCACGGCTACATCACGGGTCGCTACCCGGGATAGGTGTGCCTGCCTCAGTCGGTCCTTCGGGTAGCGGTTGCCGCTACAAAGGACGCCAAAACAAGCCCTCTAGCCCTATCGGTTAGCGGACCTCTCCGCCAAGAATACAGCATCAGCCGGATATCCTCCTGCAAGCTTAAGTGCTAGGGTCAGCGTGAGTTATCGGTTGGGTCTGGAACATCCCAATCCGGTCGGATGGTTTAAGAGCTAGGAATTTCGTCAAATCCCGAGGTTGTGCTGTCAAGCGGGCACGCTTCGGCGTTCCAGCCCGAAAGCACAGGGTGCCCCGTGAGTTGCCTAGACGAGGAAACAGGAGAGATCGAAACTCGCTTTGTCGCGATAGGAGTCTCGACGCCGAGAGGGCGAAGGGCTGAGAAGGCTAAAGCTGTTTTTTTCCGCGAAAGAAAAGGAGAAGTCAGCCATGAGGACAGTTGTCTCTAAGGCAAGCCAAATCGTGTTTAGTTTGCTGGTCTTGCTCGGCATAGGCGCTTTTTCATCGTTTGCCCAGTTGCCGACCGCGACCATTCTCGGCACGGTCCGGGACAGCACCGGCGCCGTCATACCTGGCGTGAACGTAACGGTTCGCAATATTGAAACCGGCGCGACGCGCACAACTACCAGCGCAGCAAACGGCTCGTACCGCGTGGTGGCGCTGGCGGTGGGGACGTATGAAGTCCGCGCCGAGCAGCCCGGCTTCCGCGCCGAAGAGCGCAGCGGCTTGACGCTGGCGGTGGACCAGGAAGCGGTCGTGAACTTTTCGTTGCAGGTCGGGCAAGTCGAGCAGACCGTCGAAGTGACGGCGGAAGCTCCGGTGGTCAATACCACCAGCGGGACACTCGGGGATCTGGTCAACGAGCGGCAGATCCAGGAACTCCCGATCAACGGACGCAACTACATCAATCTGACGCTGATGCAGCCCGGAGTGCAGGAGAACCTCAACGGCCGCGACGCGACCGGGGCCGGCACCTTGATCAGCGTCAACGGAGCACCTACCCGATCCAATAACTATTTGTTGGACGGAGCGGCGCTCGTCAACGACCGGGGGACCAACAGCGCCAGCGCCACCGGGGCCACGCTCGGCACCGAAGGCATCCGGGAGTGGAAGATCGTCACCAACCAGTACAGCGCCGAGTACGGCATGCGCATGGGGAGCCAGATGACCATCGTGAGCAAGGGAGGCACCAACGACCTCCACGGTACGCTCTTTGAATACATGCGCAATGCCGCGCTCGATGCCCGCAATTTCTTTGACTACAAATCGGAGGCCAGCCAGCGCCGCTTGCCGGCGTTTACGCGGAACCAGTTCGGCGGATCGGTGGGCGGCCCGATCCTGCGCGACAAGCTGTTCTTCTTTGCGACGTATGAAGGCTTGCGGGAACGCAAGGGCTTGTCCCTCATTTCGCAAACCATGCCTGTGAGGTGCCGCGCGCTTACCAACAATCCGTGCATAACAAGCGGACCCAATGGAGACAGAGAACGCCGAGTGAATGGGCGTCAAAATCTTGAGGGAAATATCAACCCGGTGATCGCGCCGATCGTGGCGCTGTACCCGTTGCCGAATCTCCCCGAAGACCGGTTTACGTATGCGGCGAGCGACCAAAGCACGGACGATTATGGCCAGATTCGCGGGGACTGGAACATCGGCGCGAACGATAGCTTTTTCGTGCGCTACAACAACACACCAGCGAACGCGGTTGACGCGTTGGATTTTGCGCCGTTTATTGGAACCCGAGAATCCAATCGGCATATCTTGTCGGCGTCGGACAACCATATCTTCTCCCCCAGCCTGCTGGGTACGTTCCGCTACTCGGTGACCCTATACAATCAGAACAATGACAGTCCCATGCCGGACGCGCTGGATGCTTACTCTCTGGTCGTAGACGGCAAAACGCCCGAGGGCAGAGGCTTACCGCGGGTCAATCCCGGAGGTAACGTTACCATCCTGGGTCCGCAGAACAATGCTCCCGCTCCGCGGGACTACGACACGCACACCTGGAGCGCGGACATGTTCTATACGCGGGGCAACCACAGCTTCAAGTTCGGGACGCTCGTCAACCGCCTGTTCCAGGACAACACGCATGGGAACCAGTATTTCGGGACCATCACGGGCGGCAACCTGAGCCGCTTCCTGAATGGGGACCCGCAAACGCTGCAAGCTCAAGGCCCCGACATCTACAACAACCGGCAATACCGGTGGTGGACGTATGGGTTCTATATGCAGGACGACTTCCGCGCGACTCCGAATCTGACCTTGAACCTGGGGTTCCGGTATGAGTTCCACACCACCTACCGGGCGCCGAATGGAATCGAATCCTCGTTGCGGGATATTAACGATGACCACTTCACGGTCGGCCCGCTGTTCAAGAATCCCACGCTGACGAATTTCAGCCCGCGGTTGGGGTTCGCGTGGGACGTGAAGGGCAACGGCATGACGGCGGTGCGCGGCGGCTTTGCGCTGCTCTACGATCTGGACGCGCACGGCAGCACCCTGGGGAACATGCCCTCGGCCCAGCCGCCGTTCTCGAGGCAGGTGCGAGTCTCGAGCCCTGCGCGGGCCAGCGGCGGGAATGGCCAGTTCACTCTTCCGTTCGTCACGTGGGGAACCAGCGCCGCCGTACGCACGCCGGAGTGGGAAATCCAGTCGCCGCACCTATTGCAGTACAGTCTGACCGTGGACCGGCAGCTCCCGCTGGGGATGGGTCTGTCGCTCGGCTTTAACGGGTCGCGCGGACTGAACTTGGCGAAGTCCGTCGAGGGGAATCCGTTGGTCCCGCTGCTGGGTGATCCGAGGGGAGCCGGCCAGCCCGGCGGGTATTACTGGGAGGCGCCGCTGCGGCGGCTGAACCCGGTTTGGGCCACCATCCAATACCACACGGGTTCGTCGAATTCCTGGTACAACTCGCTCCAGGCCGTGGTGCGCAAGCCGATCGGGCGGGGTCTCCAGTTCCAGGGTTCCTACGTCTGGTCGAAGGCCCTGGATGAATCCCAGTCGCAGGATCGGACCGATCAGGGCGGGGACTACTTCCCGTGGCTGCGGTTGCATGATCGCGGCTTGGCCGTGTTCCACTTCGCGCACACCTTGCGGGCGAACTCGATCTACCGCATCCCGCTGTTGCCTTTCAACGGCGTAGCGGACAAAGTCCTGAACGGTTGGTGGGTCAGCGGCATCCTGAGCATGCAGACCGGGAACCCCTTTGACGTGGGATTGACCGGCGACCGCTCTCGCTGCGATTGCAGCGACCGGCCGAACGTGTTCGCCGATCGCAGCAACGACAATATCATCCTGGGAGGCCCGGATCGCTACTTTGATCCTTCGGCGTTTTTCCTCCAGCCGGTGGGGACCTTGGGCAACATGGGACGCCATGCCCTGATCGGCCCGGGGATGGCCAACCTGGACTTCTCGATCGCCAAGGACACCTCGGTCGGGTTCCTGGGTGAGGCCGGCCGGTTCGAATTCCGCGCCGACATTTTCAACATCTTCAACCGCTCCAACTTCCGGAATCCGGACCGGGACATAGGCTCCAATGTATTCGAGGGTACGGGGGCACGTGCGGCGGAGGTGCTGGATGCAGCGGGGCGAATTGACAAGACCAGCACCACGTCACGGCAGATCCAGCTCGCTCTGAGGCTCATCTTCTAGCGAGTTGGCTGTGAATTAGATTGTCCTGCGGGGAGAAAAACCATCCGGTTTCTCTCCCCGATTTTTTTGTGCGGGAGATTCCGGCAGTTCTACCGGGGCGGAGCCGGCTGGACCGGTTCCTGGTAGCGCTGGCTGCGGTTGATGCGGTAGGCTTCGGACTCTTCGGCCACCGGCGTAAAGTAGCCCGGCGTATTGAGCGGCGTCGCCCCGAGCTTCAGCAGCAGGTCCGCGGTGGGCTGCTGGATGATCTCGCCCAACTCGTCGCCGTAGGGAATCCACGGCAGGCGCATCCCCGAAGCGATGCTCAGCGGCGTTTGCTGGTACTTGTCCTTCACGTCGAGCTTGGCGCCGCGCGCGGCGAGGAACTCGGCGATGGCGTTGGCGCCGTTGGCGGCGGCCCCGTGCATCGCGGTGAGGCCGTCCGCGTTGGCCTCGTTGACGTCGGCGCCCAGCGAGACGGCCAGTTGCACCGCCTCGAAGGCGATGCGCTTCTCTTCGTCGGTGAAGTCCTGCCCCCGGCCCACGCCCGAGGCGGCGACGAGCGGCGTCAGCTTGGCTTCGGTTGCCAGGCGCGTGTCGGCGCCCCCTTCATGGAGAATGCGCATGGCGGTGGGATCGGGGCCGGCGGCGGCCAGCACGAACGGCGTGGCGCCGATGGTGGCTTTGTTGCTCGATCCGCCCACGCGCGGGGCCTTCACGAGGCGCGCGTTCGGATTCGCGCCGCGCGCCAGCAGCGCCTTCATCAGCTCCTCCATGCTGGGGCGAAACCAGTGCGAAACGTAGTTGGCGTAGCGGATGCCGGTCAGCGCCGTGAGTCCCTTCATCACCGCGTAGTGCAGCGCCGTGGCGCCGTCGGCGTCGGCGGAGTTGGGGTCAGCGCCCTGCTCGAGCAGAAAGATGCCCAGCGCCTCCTGGCCGCTGGCGCTGGCCAGGACCAGAGCGGGCATGCCGTCCGGCGTGGCGTCATTGACGTTGGCGCCCGCCGCCAGGAGAACTCTGGCCGACTCCACGTCGCCGACCCGCGCCGCAAACAGCAGCGGTGTGAAGCCGCCCTTGGAGCGGGCGTTCACTTCGGCCCCGCCCGCGACGAGCGCCTGCGCCGCGGCCGCGTGCTTCTGCGCGACGGCCCACATCAAGGCCGTTTGTCCCTTGTCGGCATCCTTCGCTTTCGCGTCCGCGCCGCGGGCCAGCAGCGCTCTCACGGCCGCGG
>CAYWWM010000113.1:0-7591 GCA_964461735.1 uncultured Solibacteraceae bacterium
CCATGGCCCGGAGCGCAGCCAAAAAATCGGAGCAAGCAGTGGAAGAAAAGGCGTTGCGGGCCGTTGCGATTTCGCTGGCCGAAATCGGGCGAGAGTTCTACGGCCGAGGCTGGGCGCTCGGGACCAGCGGCAACTTCAGTGCGGTGGTCTCTCGCAAACCGCTGCGGCTCGCTATTACTGCGACAGGAATTGACAAGAGCGCCGCGACGCCTGCGCAAATCCTGGAGGTGAACGCAAGCGGGCAGGCGCGCAACGGCTCTGGCCAGCCGTCGCTGTCCAGCAAGCCGGGAGAGCAATCTTCGGAGAACGCTTCCGCCGAAACGCTCTTGCACGTCGCTATCGCGCGTGTCCGTGGGGCGGGAGCCGTGTTGCACACGCACTCGGTCTGGGCCACGATTCTGTCGGAGGAGTACGCCGCCCAAGGAGGTCTCACCATCGAAGGATACGAGATGCTCAAAGGTTTGGCTGGCGTCCATACACACGAACACCGCGAGTGGCTGCCGATCCTCGATAATCGCCAGGATATGGCCGGCTTGGCGAAAGCCGTCGAGCGCACGCTCGAAGAGCACCGCGCGGCGCACGCCTTCTTGTTGCGAGGGCACGGCCTCTACACCTGGGGGCGCGACTTGACGGAAGCCAAGCGCCACGTCGAAATCCTGGAGTTCCTTTTGGAAGTCCTGGGCCGACGGCTTTCGGTTCTTTGGGTTCGCAAAGCGAGCCATTTCCGGAACCGCCGAAGGGCCGCGAAGCAGACATGAGGAGGAAACATGGCTGTGGTACGAATTCCGGACGAAAATCGGACGCTGAAGGAGACCGGAGAAATCACCGCCTACCTGGCCGGCGTCGGAATCAAATACGAGCAAGTGCCGCCCGCTCCGGGGGTGTCGGCCGAGGCTTCTGCGGAGGAGATTCTCGCGGCCTACGCGGGAGAGATCGCTGAGCTGAAGCGGCAGGGCGGCTACGTGACCGCCGACGTGATTGACGTCTCGCCGCGCACGCAGGGCCTCGACGCCATGCTGGCGAAGTTCAACCGCGAGCACTGGCATGACGAGGACGAAGTCCGGCTGATTCTCGCCGGGCGCGGCCTGTTCCACATCCATCCCCGGGAAGCGCCGGTGCTGGCGATTGAAGTTGAGGCGGGCGACCTGATCCGCGTTCCGAAGGGCACGTGGCATTGGTTCGATCTCTGCGCGGACCGCCGCATTCGGGCGATCCGGCTGTTTCAGGACCCGTCGGGGTGGACGCCGCGCTACACGGAGAGCGGCGCCGAGCAGGGCTACCAGCCGGTCTGCTTCGGGCCGACGTATCTGGCGCCGACGGCAACTGCGAACTGATTTGTGACACTCCCGCTCGAAGAGGCGCGCATCCAGGCGATCCTGCTCGACATCGAGGGGACCACTACGTCTATCGAGTTCGTCTATCAGACGCTCTTCCCCTACGCGCGGCAACACGTCGCGGAGTTTCTCCAGCAACATTTTGAGTCGCCGCCTGTGCGGGACGCGGTAAGTCAGTTGCGCCACGAATGCGAAGCGGACGCGCGCGAACACCCCGACTGCCCGCCATGGCGTGTGGAGACGTGGCAGGAGGAGATACAATCAGCGGGCGCCTATTGCCGCTGGTTGATTGAACGAGACCGGAAATCCACGCCGCTCAAATCGCTCCAGGGAATGATTTGGGAGCGCGGCTACCAGCGCGGTGAGTTGCGCGGGCACGTCTACCCGGACGTTCCGGCCGCCTTCGAGCGGTGGAAGCGCCAGGGAAAGACGATCAGCATTTTTTCTTCGGGCAGCGTGCTGGCCCAGAAGCTGATTTTCGCCCACACGGAGTTGGGCGACCTGACGCCGTTCATCACTGCTTATTTCGATACGATGACAGGGCCGAAGCGTGACCCCGAGAGTTACAAGAAGATTGCGGCGGCGCTGGACGTGCCTCCGGGTGAGATTCTCTTCCTCTCCGATTCTGTCGCTGAACTCAACGCTGCACGGTCGGTGGGAATGCAAACGGCTCTGTCTAAGCGACCGGAAAATCCTCCTACCGGGCCGATCAGCCACCACGTGATTCGGAGTTTTGAGGAAGTGTTACCGTAGGAGAAGATACGAGTCATATCACAACTATGACTGAGCCATGGTCGGGGAAAAAGATTGCTGTCCGGAAGAACGGCGTCGCTTAGAGGCGGGCCCGCCGATTCCAGTTGGCGGGTCTGGAACTTTTTCTTCCGGACAGCCCTCACCTTGTCGTAATGCACTTGGCGAGCCACATTCGATAATTCTTGCATTCTACAGATTATAAATAAGTTGCTGCGAACCAGTCCTCCAGCAGCCGGCTGCACGGGTGTGCCGTATTCCTCAACCTAGTGTTATTTCGCGCAGCAGCGGACCAAGCCCTGACTTGCAGCCAGGGATGGGACAGCCGAATGGAGGGCGGCCGAAGAACTTCGGGATCAGAGGCGGCTTGAGGCGGCCGAACCGGAGAGTTTCAGCATCCGCAAGACGAACTGTTCGAGGATGATGCGGTCGCTCGGGGGACTCGACCGGAGGGCAATTTCAGCCTCATAGGCGGCCTCGATGGCGCGTAGGAGGTGGCGGCCCTTGATCCGCCGCGACTGCTCGATCAAGGCTGGCATCAGGCTTTGCGGAGCGGCCAGTTTGGCCGACCACAAGACGCTTGAAGCATGGCGGGGATCGCGGACTTTATTCTCCCGCAGCAGAATTAACTGGCGCAAATAGCGGGTCAATTCAAGCAGAACCAACGGCGCATACCGGCCGCTGCGCTCAACCTCGAAGAGGGCTTCCAAGGCTTTGGCGGGGGCGCTTGATCCGATGGCGTCCACCAAGGGGATATGCGAGCCTCCGGCGGGGCCGGCGCTCAGTCGGCTGACATCCTCGGCTTCAATTTGTAACACTCCCGACCGTGGCGGTTCGGGGTGGCAGGCGCTGAGCTTTTCGAGCTCCATCCGAATCCGGCCCATGTCGCGGTCGAAGCCCGCCACCAATTGCTCGGCGGCCTCGGGAGAGATCGCGCAGCCGCGCGCCGCTGCCTCCTCCCGGACGAGCTGCATGGCGTCGCCGAAACTGGGAGCGGCGAGCAGCACCACGTCACACAGGCTCCCTACCGCTTCCAGCCGGGACTGAACTTTCTCCCGTTCCCGCCAGTCGTCGGAATCGAGGTCAAGGTCGGTCATTTCGAAAACAAGCACGCAGTCCGGGCTGGGGTCTTGGAAATAGGCGGATAGTTCATCAGACTGGGGGTGCTGCGGCAACACCTTGGCCTGCCGGGAGGACGCCTTGCCCCGCGCCCGCGCCGGTGCCTCGCCTTCCCCGCGCCGACGCGACGCAAGACTCTGCGCGTTGCGGACAATCAGTAATCGGCGCGGCGCAAGGAGGCTTCTCTCGCGAGCGGCTTCGAGCACACGGTTGAGCGAATCGCCGCGCAGATCATACTCGGAGACGGCCATAGCAGACGGATCGCTCCCCAGCGCGAGGCGCAGGGCCGCCATCAGCCGGTCGCGCCAGTAGACATCCTTCCCGAAGAAAACGTAACCCGGCGAGAGCTTGCCGGCTTGGATGGCTTCGAGCGCGCGAGAGGGCGGAAAACGCATAAATGCAGTGATTAGTGAATAGTGAAAGGCAGTGGATAGTGGATAGTGAATAGTGGTTAGCAGAAGGCAGAAGAGAAGTTGTTTTCACTATCCACTAATCACTATCCACTTCTTCTTCACTATCCACTATCCACTAACCACTATTCGCTGCTTTCAGAAATTTCCGATCAACGTGGAGACCAGGCTCGACGCCACCTGGCGGCTCAGGCGCTCGAGCGCGGGCTGGTCCTCCCCGAAGTAAATCGCCGGGTCGGCGCTGATCTGATACGGCTCACGAAAGACCAGATCGTTCGCTTCGTAAAGGGTCTGGCGCGATGCGGAATCCTGCACGGTGACACGGATGCCGACGGTGATTAGGACTTCCGTGGTGCGCCCGGAGTTCGGATCGAAGACGATGGGGCTCGAATAGATCGAGGTGACCACGCCGCTCAGGACGGCGTCGCTGCCTTCCTCGGACGATTGCACGCGATAGGAAGTGCGCGAGAGCATTTCCCGGATTACGGCCGCCGTGAGGGTCTGCTCGATCTTGAAGCGGAACGTCTCGTTGTGAAACGTGGGAACGGCGATGGTGCGGACGGTTGCGGGCAGGCTCGGCGCGCGGTTCGCCATGCGGTAGCCGCAGGCGGAGCTGGAAAGCAACAGAAGGACCGCGAGGAATCGCATCCTGGAAGCGATTGCATAACCTTCTGGAAGCAGTTGTAAGGGCACGGTTTCAACCGTGCCGAAGCGGTGGACTGAGGAGTTCGGCTTCAGCCGCTGGGGGCCAAAAGACGGACCCCGGGGGCTAAAGCCCAGATTCTTCCGACTGGCTGTCGGCACGCCTGAAGGCGTGCCCTTACGGTGCGTCCAAGAGGTTATGCAACAGCTTCTAAACAAATCCAAACTCCACACAGCAATCCGAACAGACCCTACTCGGAGCGGGTCTAGCTCACCCGTCCGGCGGCGAACACCTTCTCCTCGGCGATCTCGACGGCGTTGAGGGCGGCGAGGCGGACGTTATCGAGAGCGCCCCAAATCCAATAGCCAGATGGCACGGCCGGGTCGGGCTCGATCGCGCCGAGGGCAATTTCATTCGACCCGGCGACTTTGACCATATCGGGTTGATCGTCCGGGTCGTTGCAGAGGCGAAACGGCTTCCGTTGCAAGGCTTCCTCAACGGACTCGGCGGAAGCCCCCTCGCTCAGCTCCACAAAGCAGGAAAACGCATGGCCATAGAAGATGGGAGCTTGCAACAGACGGACGGCCGGAACCACGGCTTGGCCGCCGAGCAGGCCGCGAATGTGCCGGGCGATGCGGATCTCGGCTTCCCGCAAAGTCGGACGGCGCTCGGTGCCATAGCTCGACAGCAAATTGAAAGCGACCTGCGAGCCGAACACGTCTTTCGGAATTTCCTGGAATGAAAGCAGGTTGATCGTCTGGCGGCTCAGTTCTTCAATGCCCGCTTTTCCATGCTCGCTGGCCGATTCGAGCACCGTGACCACACATCGCGCGACCTCGAAATTCCGGGAAAGACACCCCAACAAACCGGAGACGGCCATTGCCACGGGGTGGGCTGAGACGGAAATGCGGCTGTCGGGGCTTCTATCCCCGAGCTTTCCCTGCCCCTTGATGAGGCTTTCTACCAGTGGAGCGCGCAGTTCCGCCTGCGGGTGGCCCGCGAGCGCGCCGCTCAGGTCAATGACCTCGCAGCCGGATTCCTCGGCCATCTGCCAGTGCGCTTCCGTGAACGGCGGAGACGCAGCAAAGACGGCGAAGGCCATGTTCCGGAAGCTGTCTCTGCCGACGGGCTGGATGATGACCGGCTCTTCGTCAAACTCAGTGAGCTGCCCATGAGCTTCTTCTTCGTCGAGCAAAGCCAAGCGGCCCACCGGGAAGCCCCGTTCCTGGAGCAGCGCCTTGAACTCTTTGCCCTTGAGGGTCGAGGCGCCGACGAGGGCGAGGTTGAACTGGGGGCGCTCTGGCTCACTCATGAGCGGTCGTTTCCTGTTCGGCGTGAGCGGGTTCGGGAGCACATCACGCATTCGACTCCTCGGCGGGCGACGGCGCTTCCGACGGGCTGCGGTGGAGCGTCTGCGCGAGCTTCAGGTAGACGCCGGAAAGGAGGTACGTGGAGGCAATGGCCATCAAAACCGGCTCGGAATAGAACCAGATGCCCGCCACGATCGCGCCCACCACCAGGACGACCACGAATTTCCGCTTCCGGCGCAGGTCGAGCTCCTTGAAGCTGTAATAGCGCCACGTGCTGACCATGAGCAAGGCAATCGCCACCAGCAGCAGCAGCCAGAACGGAACCCAAAGCCATTCGGCGCGCGGGACACCGCCGTAGATGTGCACAATCGCGGCCACCAGGCCCGCCGCGGCGGGCGTCGGGAGACCGACAAAGAACTTACGCTCGGCGCCGGTCGAAGGCGTGCTGCTCTGGAGGTTGAAGCGGGCCAAACGGGCGGCGGCAGAAATGACAAACAGGAAGCTGATGAGCCACCCGGCCGCCATCAGATGCTGCGCCAGGGCAGCTTCGGGGATGGACAGGACGGAACGCACGCCCCAGGCCAGTCCCAGGAACGCCGGCGCGACTCCAAAGGAGATGGTGTCGGCGAGCGAGTCAAACTCCTTGCCGAAGGCGCTGCTGGTCCCCATCAGGCGCGCCAGGCGGCCGTCCAGGCCGTCAAACAGAACCGCCCAGCCGATGCACCGGGCGGCGGCGTCGAAGTGATTAGCCGCGGCGGCGAGGTCAATCCCGATCAACTGGCCGGCCCGGAACGTCTCGGTTATGGCCAAGTAGCCGCAGAACACGTTGGCGATGGTGAAGAAGCTTGGCAGCACGTACGCGCCGCGACGCGGGGGCTTGGGGCGGGCCTGCGGTCTATTCATTCCATTCCCTTCCGGCGGCGGTTCCGGTCGAACTCTCCCGTCCAGGAACGCCTAGGCCGCCTGAGCCTGTGATTCTATCGCAACGGCCGCTCGGAAGCTATCTGCGCCAGCACACTCGATCCGCCTCGGACCCGGTCGCCCACCGCCACGGCGGGTGGCGCGTCGAGCGGCAGGAACACATCCACGCGCGAGCCAAACTTGATCAGCCCGACGCGCTCCCCCAGCTCTACGCGGTCTCCCAGCCTCTTGCGAAAAACGATGCGACGGGCGATGAGCCCCGCGATCTGCTTGAACGTAACCGTCAGGCGATCTCCCTCGATCGTGACGGTGTTCTGCTCGTTTTCGGCGGAGGCCTCCGGGCGGAACGCCATCAGAAATCGGCCCGGCTGGTAGCGCACGCTGCGGATCGTCCCCGAAAGTGGGGCGCGGTTGACGTGCACGTCAAACACGGAAAGAAAAATGCTGATCTTCCAGGCACGCTGCCCCTCGTGGGTCACTTCGCGGACGTCCACGACCTTGCCGTCGGCAGGCGAAACCACCACTTCCCCGGACGGGACGAGGCGCTCCGGGTCGCGGAAAAAATAGAGCACAAAGGCAGCCAGACACCAGGCAGGCGCCCCCCAAGCGGGCCCGCCCCAATAGGCGGCGAAGATTCCGAGAAAGAGGAGCGCCAAACCGTAATGGATTCCGTCTCGAACCATGGCATCATCCCGCACGTCTGAATCCGCTTCATTATAAACCCAGCGGGAGCGCAAACAGAAAGACCCCGGCCCAGTGCGACAATGAAAGAAAATGGGCGAAAACGAAGACAAGAAGGGCTACGGGTAGGGGTCCTGGGGTTAGAATCGCGGCCCTAACGGGTCAAACAGCCGTCGCGTCTGTATCTCTGGAGAATGCGCTCCATCTGGTCCTTGAGAGATAGCTTGTGCTTCTTGAGCTTGATCTCCTCGATCCGGTCTTCGTCGCTCAAGTGAGGATGGCTGTACAGCTCTTCCAGCTTTCGTTTGTATTCGGAATGTTCTTTGGCCAAACGGGAAAACTCTTCGTTGCTTCCGATCAATTCTTGCTTCAGTTCCTCAAGACTCTTGTCCATGCGGAAGGACACCTCCTGAGTGGTCTGAT
>CAYWWM010000114.1:0-7583 GCA_964461735.1 uncultured Solibacteraceae bacterium
GAGATCATGCCTAGTCTCGTGGGCTCGGAGATGTGTATAAGAGACAGATTCCACGTCGCCCTGCTGGGCCGCGAACATGAGCGCCGTGAAGCCGCTCTTGGCGCGGGCCTGCACGTCGGCGCCGCGCTCGATCAGGCTGCGGGCGGCTTCGATGTGTTTTCCCGCCACGGCCCACATCAGCGCGGTCTGGGCTTTCTGCGATTCTTTGGCGTTGGAGTCGGCCCCGCGGGCCAGCAGCGCTCTCACGGCCTCGGCATTGCCCGTGCGCGCGCAGGTCATCACCGGCGTCTCGCCGCTCCACTGCGCGGCGTTCGGATTCGCGCCGCGTTCGAGCAGCCGGGCCACCAGCGCGGCGTTGCGGTTGACGCAAGCCAGCGAGAGAGGAGTCACGCCGTACGCGTTGGCGACGTTGACGTCGGCCCCGGCGCGGATCAGCAGCTCCGCCGTCTCGAGGTCATCGCGATGGGCCGCCCAGGCCAGTGCCGTAGTGCCGTCCGTCTGGGTCGCGTTCACGTCAATCTGCTGCCCCAGCAGCGCACTGACGGCGGCCTTGTCCCCCTTCTCCACCGCCTCCACCAGGCGCAGATCGCCGGCGGCAAACGCCAACCCCCCCAGCGCCCCCAGCGCCACCAAGCCCACGCCCACTAAGCCATTCGCTCTCACGCGCATAGCACACTCCTTTCACGCCCTAAAAGTCCAGTTATAGCGGACTATATCCCCGCCTCCATGAGGTTGTCAAGACCTTTCTGAAATCCCCACTTCTGTGCTTGACGCGTGGGCGCGCGCAGCATAGAATTAAAACCAGCGGGGAGTCGAAGTCCAAGCAGTCCGAGCGGTCCGGCTGGACCGAAACGATGATCGGGAAAGGTGAACACACGAATGAAAACCAGGACATGGTCGGAAATGAAGCACGCCTGGGCCATCGCGGCAGTCGTGGCATTGGCGGGGGCCTTGATTTATCCGTGGCCGGCGGAAGTATCCGCCCAGAGTGATGCGCTGCTCGCAGGACGCGTGACGTCCTCGACGGGCGCGGCGCTGGCGGGGATTCCCGTGCGCGCCAACCGCAACAACGTCACGGTGAGCGTCTACACCAACAGCCGGGGGGAGTATTCCTATCCGGGATGGTCGGAAGTGAAGCCGGGGGCCGTGACCGTGTCGGTGGAGCTGCCGGACTTTGAGCCCGTCAAGCAGACCACCACGCTGGCATCGGGCAGGACCGCGAAGCTCGACCTCACGCTGACCGCGCGCACGCCGTCGGTCGAGGACGTGACCGCAAGCGAGATCGTGGCGGCGCTGCCGGGCACCGACGAGCAGAAGCATCTGCTGATCCAGTGCGACAACTGCCATTCGCTGCAGCACGCCTTCCGCGTGGCACGCGATAAGCAAGGGTGGATAGACATCATCAAGAGGATGGCGGGCGAGCGCGCCATCAGCCGCGAGACTCCTAACACGCGCGCGTTCGGCCAGAAGCAGTACGTCGAGCCGCTGGCGGAATACCTGGCGATGGTTCGCGGGCCGGGGTCTTCGAACGACATTCCGTTCAAGCTGCGGCCGCGACCAACCAGCGACGCTTCGACGCGCCTGGTGGTGACCGAGTACGACATTCCGCGCGGCGGGAGCCGGGCCAACCTCATTCGCGGCGACCGGCAAGCGGCCTGGCCGCATGACGTCATTCCGGAGCCGAACGGCCCGTACGTCTATTACACCGATCATTTCAGCTACAACCTGGGCCGTCTCGACCGTCGCACGGGCGAAGTCAAGGAGTTCCCGTACGAGGTGCTGCAGGGCATGGGCCGGGGCGAAGGCGGGATGATCGCGGCGGCGCAACTGCGCGCCGGCAACCCCGGAGGCGGGGCGCATGACATGCAGTTTGACCCCCAAGGCAACGTGGTGTTCGGCATGGGCGGCGGCACGATGCGCTTCAATACCAAGACCGAAACCTTCACGCCCTGGGCGGCCGGCAGCAACATGTTCGGGCAGGACGGCTCGGGCAATATCTGGTATCTCGAAAATGGGTTCCACAAGCTCGACCCGAAGACCGGTCAGGTGACCAACGTCGCGGGAGTCCCGGAGGAGGTCGAAGGGGCCACCTACGACATGGAGACCGACAAGCAGGGCCGGGGCTTCATGAACATGTTCCGCGAGTCGCGGATCGGGATGTACGATCCGGCGACTGCGAAGTTCGAGACCTTCCCGACGCCGTCGCATGGAGCGGGTCCGCGGCGCGGCGACATGGACGAGCAGGGGCGCCCGTGGATGGGCCTCTACTGGGCGGGCCGGGTCGGCATGTTCGATCCCAGCACGCGCCAGGTGAAGGAATTCAGCCTGCTGCCCGACCACCGGCCGTTCGGGCCGCCGTTCGTTTCGCCGTACTCGGTGGCGGTGGATGACAAAAACCAGTTCGTCTGGGCGAACGACTTCAACAGCAGCCGGATTTACAAGGTGGACATCCGCACCGGACAGTCTACGGAGTATTACATGCCGCTTCCGTATGAAGTCCGCGACCTGACGGCGGAAGAAACCGCCCCCCGGCCGACCGTCTGGATTCCGGCCTACCGGCCGCCGTCCAAGATGGTGAAGATCGAAGTGTATTAAGGCTGATTGGTTACCGCTAGAAACGTCCATCCGGGTCCCGCTCGGCGCGGGGCTCGGATGGATTTCTTTTCCGCCTGAGCCGCGACAGCGTCGAAGCGCTCCGCAGCTGAACTCGGTCGGCACGACTGAAGTCGTGCCTGGACGCTCCCAAGTAATCTACACCAACCCCTGAAAATGGTGAGCTACAATAATGCTGCTGTCCGGGCTGCTAGCGGTGTTGCTCTTGCTGCCGCTGCTGCTGGCGGGTGGCGGTCGAGGGCGGCGTGATGCTGTTCAGCCGGAGATAGACCACCAGATTCCCGTAATGGTCAACGATGTCGTGCAGGGCGTGCAGGTAGGCGCTGATGCGGGTCATGCGCTCGCCGCGCATCCCGGTGACCATGTCCAGGGCGTTCTGGTCATTGAGATCTGCGAGAATCTTGTCGCCGTAGTCATAGGCTTCGCCAAGCGCTTTGAGAAACTCGGCTCGGGTTTTGAGGCGCGCGTACTTCGCCGTAATCCGGTCGTTTTCCTCGCGGCTGACGCCGCCCACGTAGCCGATGTGCTGGTGCGTGTCGGTCACCATGTGCATGAGCATCTCGCGAAAGCTGCGGACTTCCGGAACGGGCTTGAAGTCATACTTGTACTTGCAGTCGCCATGCCGATGACCAGCAGGACGAGCGCGATCCGGACCGTGCGAAGCTTCATGAGATCCTCCTCAACAACCCAGCGCGGAATTCCATATGCGATTATAGGCCAAGAGGGCTGAAGTTCCATCCCCCAAAACGTTCTCCATAGGGCAAGGAGCCGGATGCTCGCTCCTATTGTGCTACGCTCTCCTGCTGTGGTATCTGTTAACTGGGAGGCGGACGTGGCAGACCTTTTGTTTTCAAGCACGCTGGAGAACGCAATTGCTGAAGATTTTGCAAGCATTCCTCAGGTGCGCAATGTTCTGATAGAGAGCGCACAGGATTCCTTGCTCGTCTGGATCATCGCCGATGATCCAAACAGATGCGTGAGGGATCGAATATTTCAGATAGAATTGGATCTGATGGATGCGTTCCCGGAGAAGAGTTTCGATTTTAACGTAATCCCCTCCTTAGGCCGCGAGATCGGCGAGATCGTTACCAACGCTCGAGTGCTGTACTCGCGCAGTTAGAAAGTGGGGGCTTCGGTTGAGTGCCAACGCGCGAGCAGCACGTCACTAAGGCGGATGGCAACGCGGCATTTGCCCTGTCCCTGCCGCTCGAAAACCAGACTCAAATTGAGTGGGCGCTCGTCGCGCTTTTTTATGCCGCAATGCATTATATAGAAGCGTATCTCGCCCCCAACACCCATCTCAGATCGCACGAGGCGCGAGATAAGTATGTCGGTAGAGAGTCACACCTTCGTTTGATCTTCAAGGAATATTCCCACCTGAAATACTTCAGCGTGAATGCCAGCTATGAGATATGCACATTCCGTGCCGAAGACGTCCAGAACGAGGCATCACGAGACTACGAAACGATCAAGAGACACATAGGAACGAAGCTATAAGGACAGCAGTTACTAAAGGATCACAAGACACGAGGATTTAATGGCCCCCAAGAACCCTTATCTATTGCCCGCAGAAGTCTTACCAACCCACTATGAAATCGAGCTGAAGCCGAATCTCGCCGACTTCACGTTCCAAGGATCGGAGCGGATTGCTGTCACGATCCGCAAGCCCGTCACGAGAATCACGCTCCACGCCATGGACCTGAAGATTCGGAAAGCGCAAGTCCGAATTAATGCTCGCCCGGCGCGCGCGTCCGAGACGCTCGACGCCCAGCGGATCCAGGCGAACCAAAAGCACGAGAGCATCACGCTCGACTTTGGGCGCAAGCTGCCGAAAGGTCCGGCGGAGCTGTTCTTCGAGTTCACGGGCGAGCTGAACGACAAGATGCACGGCTTCTACCGCACCTCCTATCTGGTGGACGGGGAAAAGCGCTGGGGCGCCGCCACGCAGTTCGAGGCCACCGACGCCCGCCGCGCGTTTCCGTGCTGGGACGAGCCGGCGCGCAAGGCGACTTTCGGCGTGACCCTCACCGTCCCGGAGCACATGACGGCGCTCTCGAACATGCCCGTGCGCCAGGAGACCCGCAGCGAGCCGGGCTGGAAAACGGTTGCGTATGAGAAGACCCCGCGCATGTCCACGTACCTGCTGGCGGTGGTGGTGGCGGAACTGGAGTTCCTCGAGGACCGCGACCGGCACGGCGTTCCGATCCGCGTCTATACCAGCCCCGGCAAGCGCGAGCAGGGGCGCTTCGCGCTGGGGCAGGCCTGCCACACGCTGGCGTACTTCGCCGACTGGTTCGGGATTCCGTACGCGTTTCCGAAGCTCGACATGGTTTCGCTGCCCGACTTCGCCGCCGGCGCGATGGAGAACTGGGGCCTGGTGACGTACCGCGAGACGGCGCTGCTGGTGGACCCGCAGCAATCCGCAGAATCGGCGCGGCAGCGCGTGGCCGAGGTGGTGGACCACGAACTGGCGCATCAGTGGTTCGGCAATTACACGACGATGAACTGGTGGACCGACCTGTGGCTCAACGAGGGCTTCGCGTCCTACATGGGACCGAAAGCCACGGATCACCGCTTCCCGGAATGGGACACCTGGACGCAATTCGTGGCGGACGAGTTTCTGGCGGCGCTGCATCAGGACAGCCTCCGCAACACGCATCCGGTCGAGGTCCCGGTCAAGAATCCGCACGAAATCCGCGAGGTGTTCGACGCCATCTCTTACAGCAAAGGCTCGGTGGTGAACCGCATGGCGGAGCACTACCTGGGAGAAAAGGATTTCCGCGGCGGCCTGCACAACTACCTGCGGAAACACGCCTTCGCCAACGCTGCCACCGACGACCTCTGGAAGGCGCTCGAAAAAGAGTCGGGGAAGCCGGTGCGCGCCATCATGAAGGCCTACACGCGGCAGCCGGGGTATCCGGTGATCCTGGCCAAACTGGGGGCAAAGGAAAAGCAATCGAACGGGACTTTGACGCTGGAGCTCGAACAGAACCGTTTCTTTGCCGACGGGCGGCGCGACGCCGAGAAGCTGCTCTGGCAGATTCCGCTGGGGGTGTGGACGGAAGGCGCGGCGAAGCCCGCCTTCGAGTACATGAAGAGCCGGCGGCACCGCGTGCGGATTCCTTCCGACAACGGGAAGTGGGTGAAGCTCAATCCGGGGCAGAGCGGACTCTATCGCGTGGCGTATTCGGAGGAGCTTTGGCGGCGGCTGACCGGGGCGGTGCAGGCCGGCGCGCTGCCCACGGTGGACCGCCTGGGGCTGGTGGACGACGCCTTCGCCCTGGCCCGCGCCGGGTACGTGAAGACGTCGGCGGCGCTGCGCGTGCTCGAAGCCTACGGGCGCGAGACCGATTACAGCGTGTGGACCGCCATCGCCGGAATCCTCGATGCGCTCGACAACCTGCTGGCGCGCGAGCGTTGCCGGCCGGAGCTCCACGACACGGCGCGGCGGCTGCTGCTGCCGATTGCGGCGCGGCAAGGGTGGGAGAAGAGGCCGTCGGACAGCCACCTCGACGTGCTGCTGCGGTCGCTCGCGCTGCGAAACCTGGGCGGGTACGGCGACCAGCCTACCGTCGAAGAAGCCCGCGGCCGCTTCGCGAGCTTCCGCCGCAGCGGGGAACTCGATCCCAACTTGCGGCAGGCCGTCTATTCGCTGGTCGCGGAAAACGGCGGCGAAGCGGAGTGGGAAGAGTTGCGGAAGGTGTATCACGCCACCGATCTGCACGAAGAAAAGACGCGCGTGCTTCGCGCCGCGGGAAGTTTTCGAGAGGCGGACCTGATCCAGAAGGTGCTGGCGTTTTCCATTTCCGACCAGGTGCGTTTTCAGGATACGCCGATCGTGCTGGCGAGCGCCGCGGGGCATTCCCTCGGCCGCGCGCTGGCGTGGAAGTGCCTGAAGAAAAATTGGAAGCTGTTCGTCGAGCGCTACCACGGCGGCGGCATCGGGCTGCTCGCGCGGCTGATCGCCATCCCGGCCGGCTTCACCGAGCAGCGGCAGCTCGACGACGCCCAGGACTTCTTCCGCCGCCACAAAGTCCCCGGCACGGAACGCGCCGTGCGGAAAACGCTCGAGACCGTCGAGAGCAATATCCGGTGGCTGGAACGGGATCGCAAGGACGTGAAG
This sequence comes from uncultured Solibacteraceae bacterium, assembly GCA_964461735.1. Lineage (GTDB taxonomy): Bacteria > Acidobacteriota > Terriglobia > 2-12-FULL-54-10 > 2-12-FULL-54-10 > CAYWWM01. Next base: position 6,737 of record CAYWWM010000114.1, read on the forward strand.
GGCTATTTTGCGTAGAGCCTGCCGGGAGGGAGGGAGCAGCGTGCGAATCGGCATTCCATCTTGGACAGGTTTCATCCACGCATTCATCGTCGCGCTGCTGATCACGCCGGGAATGTCGGCGCAGACTGCGGGGCAGCGCCCAGCGGCGAGCGCGGCGCGCGATCTGTCGGGAATCTGGATGTCCGGCGGCAGCATGAGCGACGGCGCTGCCGGGCGGCGGTTCAGCTTGGAGGAGCCTCCGTTGCAGCCCTGGGCGCTCGAAAAATACCGCGCTGCGCGGGAGGGCATTGATCCGGGCCAGGGAGGGCGCAACGAGCTCGACCCCAACTACTACTGTTTTCCGCCGGGTCCGGCGCGCAGCATGCTTATGCCGAATCCCTTCGAGATCGTCCAAAGCGCCGCAGTTATGTACTTCCTGTTCGAGTTCAATTCCGGCATCCGGCGCATTTACCTCGACCAGCAGGAGCATCCGGCCGATGTTGCGGAAACCTGGATGGGGCACTCGATCGGCCGTTGGGACGGGGACACGCTCGTCGCCGATACCGTCGGAATGCGCGAAGAGACCTGGCTCGACCGCGTCGGGACGCCGCACAGCGCCGCCCTGCGGATCATCGAACGCTTCCGGCGGCTGCGCCGCGAAACCCTGGAGGTCGTGTTTCAGTTCGAAGACCCCCAGGCGTTTACAAGGCCGTGGGGCGGAACCAAGCAGTACGATCTGCAAACCATCGGGATCACGACGGAATACGTGCTCTGCGAGGAGCACCTCGAGATGGGGAAGAGTCGGCAGTAGTCAGGAGTCAGTAGTCAGGAGTCAGTAGAAAAATCACCCAAACCCTGTCATCCCGAG
>CAYWWM010000115.1:0-7578 GCA_964461735.1 uncultured Solibacteraceae bacterium
GTGATCGTCACACCGGAGGCCGAAGCCGGCATCACCGCTGCCTTCCGCTATATTCATAACAACTCTCCTCGGAACGCAAGCAAGTGGCTTCGCGCTCTCTATTCGAAGATTTCGACGCTCGAGAGCTTTCCGGGACGTTGCTCCATCGCACGAGAGCGGGACTACTTCGAAGAGGAACTGCGGCAACTCGTTTTCAAATCACACCGGATTGTTTTTCAAATCGAGGAGAAATCCAGAATCGTGCGAGTGCTTTACTTTGTGCATGGGAGGCAACGTACTGTTGGGGAGCGGGAGGAGACCTGAGAATCATCGCTCCCGTTTCTCCGCTTTGTGGCTTCGTGTTTTGATGGTTTCATTCCCGACCTGGCAGCGTGGCAGCCTGGATTGTTCAGGAGACTCCGAACTGGGGACATCGGAAGCCCTATCTTTTCCGTAGCCCAGGCGTTCACGCCTGGGTTCGAGGAGGCCCCTACACTGTGTAGCCCCCTTTCAGGGGGCTTATCTCTCCGCGCGGACCGAAGCCCCCCAAGGGGGCTGAAAAAAAAGAGGGCTGCGATTCCCTGTTCCCAGGCGTGAACGCCTGGGCTAAAGCATTTTCACCGTTGGTATATAGCGATGGAAGTTGTCAGGGCCATGCCGTAAATCGCAGCTCTCGAGCGCGGCTTCAGCCGCTGAGGTTGGTCTTTGCGACGCTTATGAAAAAGACTTGCCTCAGGCGCTGAAGCGCTCGGTTAGCCGGACTCGGGCGGCACGACTGAATGAAGTCGTGCCCTGACGTCCTCAGGCACTCTACACCAACTCTGAAAACGGTGTCGTGGCGAGCAGGCCTGTAAGCCGGATTCTGTGTCCCCCGGCGTGCCGGGGGGTGGCGATCATTCCTCTGGGCCGCGGAATTGCTTCCGGGCTCTAGCGACCTACCCGAGAGTTGACCCCCCGGCAAGCCGGGGTTGCGGAGCGGGCCGCTCCTCCTCTCCTATTTGGTCTTGCTCCGTGTGGGGTTTTCCCTGCCCCGGACGTCGCCGTCCGGGCGGTGCGCTCTTACATTAAGCCCCGTCGAGCGGGACCGCACCTTTTCACCCTTACCTCGCTTCCGCGAGGCGGTATATTTTCTGTGGCACTGTCCGTACCGGCCCGACCCCTCCCAACATTGGTGGGAGAGGCCCGACCGATCCTGGCCGTTAGCCAGCACACTGCCCTGCGGAGTCCGGACTTTCCTCCCCGGCTAGCCGGGGCGATCGCCCAGCCTGCTCGCCGTTCAACCTCCAGTATGACCGAATGTTCCGGGAAGAACAATGCCGGTGATTTTCGCAGGGCGTCCTTCTTGGCGGGCTCCGAACTGATTATTCCCTCTACCGTCCGGCCACTTTGACGACGCTCAGGGACTCGACGTAGCCCAGAATGCCGGAGTAGAGCGCCTCGGCGATTTTCTGGCGATGCTCGGAGGTCTTCAAAAGCTTCTCTTCGGCCGGGTTGCTCAGGAAGGCGATCTCGGCGAGCACCGAAGGCATGTTGGCTCCAATCAAGACCACGAAGGGAGCTTTCTTGACGCCCCGGTTCGCCCCGCGGCGATCCTGGACGGCCTGCGTTTTCCACACTTCCGCCTGCACGCGGGTGGCGAATTCTTTGGACTCGTCCACCTTCTCGGCCAGCGCGATTTTCTCGACCAGCCCTTGCAACTGCGAGATGCGTTCCTGGGAGACGGCGTTCTCGCGCGCCGCCACGTCGAGCGCCTCGGCGTCGGTCGTGAAATTCAGATAATACGTCTCGACCCCGCGCACCCGCTGGCTGCGGCTGGAGTTGGCGTGGATCGAAAGAAACAGGTCCGCCTGCTGCTGGTTGGCCAGCGCCGTGCGTGCTTCCAGGGGCACGAAGGCGTCGTCCTGCCGCGTATAGAGGACTTCGCTCCCCAGCCGCTCTTGAATCAGGTCGCCGAGCCGCTTGGCGATGTCGAGCACCAGTTCCTTTTCCTGATACCCGGTGGGCCCGACGGTCCCGACATCGGCGCCGCCGTGGCCTGGATCGAGCAAGATGCGCCCGATCTTCAACCCCAAGGCCCGGGTGAGGGATCGGCTGCCGTCCCGGTTCGGCCGGGCCGCTGCGACTTTCGTTTCGACTTCCTTAGGCGCCGGCCTGTCGGCTGCTTTCGCCAATTCGGCGTTCTCGGTCTTAATACCCTTAGCGGCGGGAGGCTCGGGGCGGGCCTTGGCGGCGGACTCCCGCGCGACGGGTTGTTGGACTGGCTGCTGGGCGGGCTTACTGGGCTCGGGAGAGACTTTTTTCGATGCCACTTCCCCGGACCCGGCGCGGTCCCGGATGTCCACCACCACGCGGTAGGGATTGGGCAGCTCGAACACCGAGTACTCCGTGAGTTCGCCCACGTAGAGCACCACGCGCGTCACGTCCAGCGTGTGCCGGCCCGTCTTTACGCCTTTGAGCAGCTCATTCTCGACCGGGAACGTTTGGTTGCTGATCTCCGGGACTGGCCGCGAGCCGCGCAGATCCACATAAACGCGCGGGGGGTTGTCGACGCGCCCGACTCCATATTCGATGTCCTTCTCCACGTCAATCACGACCCGGGTATAATCCGGCGTCACCCAATGGCGGACGCCCGAGACCACCGCCAGACTGCTCTCGTCCTTCCTCTCGTCCTGGGCCGGAGGCGCCGGAGCCGCCTCGGCGGGCGGCGCTGTTTTGGCTTCCTCGCGCTTCTCCTCCGGCGCCGCTACTGTGGATCGCAGCTCCACGAGCGCCTGCGCGGCGTCCTGGGCCTCCGGCGCGCGCGGGAACTCGGAGAGGAACCGTTCATACTGCCGCATCGCCTCGGCGGGCCGCTTCAAGTCGTTCCGATAGATGCGCGCCATCGCCAGGCTGGCTTCGCGGCGGAACTTGCTGTGCGGATACTCGCGCATCAGGAATCGGTAGGCCTCGACCGCCGACTCCAGCGACCGCTGGTTCTCCCAGCGCTGCCCCATTTCCGCATAGAGCGCCCCGATCGCCATCAGGCAAAGCGTGTTGTTCCCGTAGGCGGGATCGGTGTGATAGACGCGGCGAAAGGCCTGGATGACCCTCTGATAATCGCGGGCGGCGCGCTCCTCGAACGGCACCTGCTCCAGGGCCTTGCGGGTTTCGAGCGCCTGGTGATAATAACCGTCCGCCTGCCTCCGTTTGTCGGCCGCAGTTCTGGCACGCTGCGCCTCGGCCGGCTGAGCCAGGCAGCACAGCACGGTCAGCAGACAAATTCCAAAACCCAAACTCCAAATCCCAAACAAAATCCAATTCCCAAACTCCAAACGCTTCGCATTTGCGCCCGCCCGCGTGCCGTCATCCTGCGGCTGTTTCGAGTTTGGACTTTTGGTCATTGGGACTTGTTTGGGATTTAGGGCGCTTTAACTTCCTGGTGTAGACCGTAAGGGCATGGCTTCAGAGCCTGTGTGAAAACCTTGGTTTTGCGTAAGGGCACGGTTTCAAACCGTGCCGTAACTGCCGCAAAAGCAATCGGGCTTCAGCCCCTGAGGGTCGTAGTTGTGACCCCGCAAAGACTTACCTCAGACGCTAAAGCGCTCTCCCCGACCGACGTTGATTCGGCACGACTAAAGTCGTGCCGTTACGATTCCAGAACTCGGTCTACACCCTTTGTAAAACCGCTCTAGGATTTGAACCTTTCCTCTAGTAACCTCCAATCTGGTGAGAAGTTCGTCTACCAGCCTCACTGCCCCGTGTTGCTAAAGCGCACAATCCCGTCGCTGCCCACCGTCCGCACGATCACCTGTGCATTGCCTTCCCTGGCACTGCTCGCCCGGCTGGGGCGGCGCAACGGATAGATTCCGTTAATTTTTCTCAGGTAGTCCCGCGTCTCGCGGATGGGCGGCACGCCCCGGCTGCGGGTCACGGCGTTCTCGCCCGCGTTATAGGCCGCGAGCGACAATTCCAGGTTGCCGTCGAACATCCCCATCAGGAACTTCATGTACCGTACACCGCCGTCCAGGTTTTCGGCCGGGTCGAAGACGTTCGACACCCCGAAGCGTCGCGCCGTGCCCGGGATCAGTTGCATCAGGCCCATGGCGCCGCGCGGCGATACCGCCAGCGGATTGAAGTTCGACTCCACCTCGACCATGGCCCGAATCAGCTCTGGGTCCATGGCGTGCTGCGTCGCGGCCTGCTCGATCAGGCTACCGATGTAGGCCCGGGTGTCCTCCGAGGAACGGGACGGCTGCGGCTGGGCCACAACCGGCACCGCAGGGGGCGGGACTGGATCGTTGTTAAATACAACTCTGCCGCTCGAGTCTACGTAGGCGGAAATGCGCTGGCCGTGGAGCGGCGCGGCCACCAGCCAAAGCAGCGTCGTCAGAGCCGCGCGCGCCTGCCCTGCCTGTCGTGAGCGGAGTCGAAGGAAGCGCAGTCGAAGGGTCAGCAAGCGGACATATGCTTTCCCCTCCCTTAGGGCATTTTTGCAGTTGCTGTATAGAGGAGGGAAGTCGTAAGGGCATGGCTTCAGAGCTTGTGTGAAAACCTTAGTTTTGCGTAAGGGCACGGTTGCAACCCTCGCCCAGGACACGCCCTCCCGACCGGCGGGCTGGGGGGCGAACCTAATCGCTAGAAAACGCGCCCATTATAACATCTCGCCAACAATGGCAAGCACTTCATTTAGGACGGAGTCAAGCAGGTTTACATTCTTGCCACCTGCCTCGGCGATGTCCGGGCGGCCGCCGCCGGAGCCTCCCAGGCGTTTGGCCACCGCCTGGGCCAGCTTCCCGGCGTGCAGGCGGGCCGTGAGGTCGGGAGTAAGCGCAGCAATCAGCGAGACTTTTTCGTTCTCCACGGCGGCCAGCACGACCACCCCGGACTTCAGCCGGTGACGCAGCACGTCGGCCATCGAGCGCAACTGCGCGCGGTCGAGTCCATCGAGTTTGAGCGCCAGCACCGGGATGTCTTTGACCAAGCGGACCTGCCGCTCGATGTCGGAGACCTGCGACTGGGCCGTCTTGAGCTTCAGCGACTCGACCTGTTTTTCAAGCTGCCGCTGCGTTTCGATCATCCGCTCGACCATCTCCGGAACTTCCCAGGGCGAGGTCTTGAGCGTGGCAGCGATGCGGTGGACCAGCCCGCTAACCGCCTGAAACTCTCGCAAGGCTCGCTCGCCCGTGACGGCTTCCACCCGACGAACCCCGGCCGCGATGCTCCCCTCGGAAGTGACTTTCAGCAGCCCGATGTCCCCCGTGCGACTGACGTGCGTGCCGCCGCAAAGCTCCTTGCTGAAGAAGTCTTTGTCGCCGCCTACCGTCACAACTCGAACGCGATCCGGGTACTTCTCCCCGAAGAAGGCCAGCGCTCCTGACTCAAGTGCCCGATCCAGCTCCAAAACTTCGGTTGAAACAGCGTCGTTGCGGACAATCGCTTCGTTTGCAAGCCGCTCGATTTCTTGCAGTTCGTCCTCGCTCACCGAGGCGAAATGCGAGAAATCAAAGCGCAGCCTGTCTGGATCAACTACCGAACCTGCCTGTTTCACGTGCGTACCTAGTATTTGACGCAGAGCGGCGTGGAGCAGGTGGGTGCCGGTATGGTTGCGCATCGTGGCGCGGCGCTTCTCGGAGTTGACGACAGCGGTCAGCCGATCTCCAACCCGGATTGGAGCGTGCGTTACCACCCAGTGTGCAGTCAGGCCGGAAACTGGATAATACGTATCCCAAACAGTCGCTACAACCTCTTGTTTATCATCGCTCAGGAGCCTGCCGCTGTCGCCCACCTGTCCGCCAGCCGCGGCGTAAAAGGGTGTGTGATCGAGCACCAAGTCGATGCGAGTGCCGGCAGGAATTTCATTAAGACTGGTATCGCCTACTCGATCGTGGAGTATTCCGCCACCCATGTTTAATTCCAATCGGTGAACCAATCCGACCACAGTACACTCGTGGGAAGTGGTCTGCTGATACCCATCAAAAGTGATCTTGCCTCTAGTGAGCATCTCGGCATACGCTTTAGGAATTACTGCCTTAGCGACACCCTTCCAGCTTGCCCGGGCGCGCTCGCGCTGCCGCGCCATGGCCTGGTCAAAGCCTGCCCGGTCGAGTGTCAGCCCGCGTTCGTTAGCCAGCTCCTCCATCAAGTCCCAGGGCATCCCGAAAGTGTCATAAAGGGGGAAGAGCCTCTCACCGGGCAGCACGGATCCACCCTTTTCCTCTTCAACTTCTCTCTTTTCTCTGTGCCTCTGTGCCTCTGTGGTTACCCTCTCGAACTCCTGCAACGCCACGGTCATGGTGTGGGCAAAGCGCTGCTCTTCGGATTTGACCACGGCGGCGACGCGCTGCGTGGATTCGAGCAGCTCCGGGTAGGCGTCCGCCATGATCTCGGCTACCTTTCCCGTCAGTTGATAGAGGAACGGCTCGTGCAGGCCGAGCAGCTTGCCGTGGCGGGCGGCGCGGCGAAGAATCTTGCGCAGGACGTAGCCGCGCCCGTCGTTTGCCGGGAGCACGCCATCGTGAACCAGGAAGGCGGCCGCGCGGCTATGGTCAGCCAAAATCCGAAGCGAAACGTCGGCCTCGGACTTTTCGCCGTACTCGACCCCGGCCAACTCCTCTCCGGCCTCGACGAGCGGCCAAAGTAAGTCAGTCTCGAAGTTCGAGAGCTTGCCTTGGAGCACGGAGGCAAGACGCTCCAGGCCCATGCCGGTGTCCACGCAAGGCTTGGGGAGCGGGGTCAGCTTGCCGGCGGCGTCGCGGTCAAACTGCATGAAGACCAGGTTCCAGATCTCGACGTAGCGGCCGCACTCGCAGGGAAACTGGCAATCCGTGTGGTCTTCGTCGCTCGCCTGTGAGCCGAGGTCGTAGTGAATCTCCGAGCACGGCCCGCAGGGTCCGGTGTCGCCCATCTGCCAGAAGTTGTCCTTGACGCCGCCCTCGCGGATGCGAACGGGAGGCGCGCCGACCTTCCGCCAGCCGTCGGCGGCTTCGGCATCCCGGGGCACCCCCAGGCCGCCCTCGAAGACCGTAAAATAGAGCCGGTTGGCAGGCAGCTCGTACTCCCGGGTGACCAGGTCCCAGGCGTACTCGATGGCTTCGCGCTTGAAGTAGTCGCCGAAGGAGAAGTTGCCGAGCATCTCGAAGAAGGTGTGGTGGCGGCGGGTGCGGCCGACGTTTTCGAGGTCGTTGTGCTTGCCGCCGGCCCGCACGCACTTCTGCGACGAGGCGGCGCGCGCGTAGTCTCGCAGCTCGCGGCCCAGGAAGACGTCCTTGAACTGGTTCATGCCGGCGTTGGCGAACAGCAGCGTCGGGTCGTTGGCAGGGACCAGCGAGGAGCTGCGCACGACGCGGTGACCGCGCGCGGCAAAGTAGTCGAGAAATTTTTTTCTAATTTCGCTGCCCGTCACGTGTGCCTCAAGTCATAGCCACAGAGACACAGCGGGCACAGAGATCAGAAAGTAAGAAAAGCGAGCGCCTGGTTGTTGGAAAATGTTTGCGCTGTCAGCCTGCACGTCGCTTTAGGTTGGGAAACGCTTAGGGCATTTTTACGGTTGCTGTAGCGACTCCGTAAGGGCACGGTTTCAACCGTGCCGTAACTGCCGCAAAATCAACCGGGCTTTAGCCC
>CAYWWM010000116.1:0-7569 GCA_964461735.1 uncultured Solibacteraceae bacterium
GGGGCAGCCCGGCCGGAGAAGGCAGAAGCACGACCGGCAAACGGCCGGAGCGAAATTGCGGCAGGGCAAGCAAACGCTTCGAGCGCACATGCACGAGCCGGTGCCGCAAGTGGGAGAATGGCTCGGGCGGGTGCTGAACGGTTTCTACCCAATATCACGCGGTGCCGGGCAACTGGGCGCGCCTGAACCGGTTTCGATTGCAGATGGGTCGATACTGGCGGCACGTCCTCCAACGGCGCAGCCAGCGAGGCCGGCTCACGTCGGGCCGCATGGCTCGGCTATACGACCGCTGGCTTCCCCAACCCCGGCTGGTGCATCCGTATCCGAGCATAGGCTTTGACGCCATCCATCCGAGGTAAGAGCCGCATGCGTTAGCAGCGCCCGTGCGGACCCGTGCGGGGGGCGGTCAGCGATGGCCGTCCCTACCGCGACCCCTTTTCCATTTTAGTTTCTTCTTGGCCGTCGTTTTCGCCCGCTTGCGTTTGGCCGGCTGAACCGGCGACTCTTTCTCGAAGCCCTCTCCCTTTCCGTCGCGGCTCGGCTCTGCGGTCGCAGCCATTTCCAATTCAAAGATCTCGGAGAGGTTTTCGTTGGCGAGCATCTTCTCGGCGGCAGGCGACTTCCGGGTGAGCGGAATTCCCTTTCCCGCTTTCGCGAGCAATTCCTTCTCGTCCACCTGGTGCAGCTTGAAGAGAAGCTCCGGCTGCCGGTCGAGACGCGCGCCGATACCATAAAGCACCGCCGCAACATGCTTGCACATGGAAGCCCAGTCCGGACAACTGCACGACAGCTTGATCTCAGCGGGTGAGGGGAAAAGGCCGGTCCTCTCTCGGCAGATCCGTTCCATGACGCCCTTGGAGAAGCGTCCCTGCAAAAGCTCGACGAGCGAATCAATGGCGCCGGCGCAGTCCTTGCAAAGGGATACCCAGCGCGCCTTCGAGACCGGCGTCACCTTCACCGCGACCTGGTAAATCTCCGAGCCGCTGACCAGGGCCTTCACCGCGCCGGGAGTAATCTGGAGATCCATCACCGAGCCGTTGCGCACGTAAGTCCGGCCGCGCGGGAGCCGGTTCGCGAAGTCGCTATAGCGTTCCAGGTTGTCGCACCAAGCCTTGCCCCAAAAAGTTTTGGCGATGGCGCGTCCTTCGATGACCACCGGCGAGACGGGGCGCCCTTTCTGCTGGAGCTTCAGCATTTCGCGGGCGGCCTTTCGCCGGCGCTCCGCCACGGATACATAAGGTCGCCACCCCCATTCGTAGTACATGGATCATGTCTCCTTCAGCGCAGCATGGATGTCGAGTGCGACGAGCTGGAGCAACTCTTCGTCTTTCATTTCGGTCAGGAGCAACTCCGCGCCGCCTTCCAGCAAGTCCTGCGAGAGCTGCCGCTTCGATTCGATGAGTTGGTCGATCTTTTCCTCCACGGTTCCGCGGCACACAAATTTGTGCACCAGCACGTTCTTTTGCTGGCCAATGCGGAAAGCGCGGTCGGTGGCCTGGTTCTCCACCGCCGGGTTCCACCACCTGTCAAAGTGCACGACGTGGGAGGCGGCGGTGAGATTGAGGCCGGCGCCTCCCGCCTTCAGCGAAAGCACGAAAAACGCTACGCCCTCGTCTTCCTGAAAGCGGCGCACCAGCTCGGGGCGCTTCCTGACTTCGGTTTCGCCGTGGAGAACGAGGCCCGGCCGCCCAAAGACTGGTCCCAAGAACGCTGCGAGAGGAGCGGTCACCTCGCGGAATTGCGTAAAGACGAGCACTTTCTCCTGCCTGGCCGCAAGGACTTCGGCGATGTCGCGCAAGCGAGCCCATTTGCCGCTGTCTTCCTCGCTCCAAGCGCCGTCGCCCAGCCACTGCGACGGGTGGTTGCAGATCTGTTTGAAGCGCATCAGGAACGACAGCACGAGACCCTTGCGCTGGATGCCCTCGGCCTGGTCCAGTTGCGCGGCGAGTTCCTGAACCGCCTGTTGATAGAGCGCCGCCTGTTTCCGGCTGAGCTGACAGAAGGCCTTTACCTCAGTCTTGTCGGGGAGATCCGCGATGACCGTCTTATCGGTCTTCAGCCGCCGCAAAATGTAAGGTCGCACCAGCTCGCGCAGCGGCGCGTAGGCATTGTGAGGCCTGTCCGCAAGGCGTTTGACGAGGCTGGTGAACTCCTTGGACGACCCCAGCAGGCCGGGGTTGACGAAGTCGAAGATGGACCAGAGATCGCCCAGCCGGTTCTCGATGGGAGTGCCGGTGAGCGCAAATCTCACCTGCGCGTTGAGTTTCTTGGCGGCCCGCGTCTGCTTGGCATCCGGGTTCTTGATGGCTTGCGCTTCATCGAGAACCACCAAACGCCAGGAGGTCTCCGCCAGCCAAGGGATGCGCAGGAGTGAGCCGTAACTGGTTATCACCAAGTCCGCATCTCCGAGGCGGCCGGGCCCCAGTGCTTTGAGGTGAGACGAGGAGAGCACCGAGGGATGGGCAATCAACGCTTTCAAGCCGGGCGCGAAGCGCTCCAGCTCCGCAGCCCAATTAGCGAGAAGCGAAGCGGGCGCCACCAGCAGACTCGGGCGCGGCGCTGGGCCCGGCCGCGCGTCTGCCGGGCGCGGACCCTCCCTCCGATTCTGGAGTACGAGCAGGACCGCCAGCACCTGGATGGTTTTGCCGAGACCCATGTCATCCGCGAGGCAACCCCCGAGTCCAAGCTGGGAGAGGAAGTAGAGCCAGCGCACGCCTACCTCTTGGTAGGGCCGCAGCGTGCCGCGCAGCGCGGCGCCGGGTTCGGCGCCGGCCAGCCTCTCCGGACTGCGAAGTCCTTGCAACGTTTCGCGCAACCACGGTCCCGCCACCACCTGAGCCCAATCGGCATCGGCGCTGGCGGTCGCGCCGTCCGGGGCGACATCGGCGCCGGCAAACATGCGCATCGCTTCGCCAAAGCTGAGACCATTCCGAGCGGCGGCCTGTTCGATCTTTTGGAAATGATCGAGCATGCGGCTCAGCCGCTCCCGATCTAATTCGACCCAGCGCCCACGAACCAGCGAGAGTCCGTCGGACTTGGCAAGCAGTTCCCGAATCTCGGCGGTGGTTAGCCTCTCGCCGTCGAGCGTGACCTCCATTTGGAAATCGAGCAGCGCGTCCGTCCCCAGTCCGGAGGGCGCTTGTCCGCCGACTCTGGCCGTCACCTGCGGGCGCGGAGGCCGGTTTCCCCGCCACGCCGCAGGCATTCGAACCACCACGCCAGCGCTTTCCAGTTGGGGAACGTCATTCAAAAGTTGGAAAGCGTCGCGGGGTTGCCAGCGCAAAGGATGAAAGATCTCGCCCGCATCCACCATCGCTTTCAGCCACGGGCAGTTTTCGGCCGCTCTCTGCACGGGGAGAAGCAGCGACAGCAGGCGCTCCTTGTTGGCCGCTCCCGCGTATTCGCGCAGCGCCTGGCCCAGCGGAAGATGCTGCGCTTTGGCGTGTGCCGAAAGCTTGGTGGTGTAGGTCGCCAGGAACGCAAACGGCGCCCGCTCATCCTTGCGGTTCTCGGCGAGATTGAAGTGAACCCGGCCGACCAGGTTCCACGCGGGGTTGCGGCGTTTGAGAAAATCCTGGAGCGAGCTGTTCGACTCGGACAACTCGATGGCAAAAGCGGCGTCCATTCCCTCCCAGAGAGTCTGGAGAATCTCCGCCGTCAGGTACTCCGCGCCCGTCATCGGAGGCGCCGCCAGAGCCAACAGTTGCAGTTCCCCATGGGGCGGGGGTGGAAGATGTATTTGCGAGGGGTTTGTATTGGCGTCCGGCGAAGTTCGGAGGGCCGTCACGTAGCGCGTGCCGAGTTCTCGCCAATAGGAGAAGACTGGGGGAAGCACAACTCCGACTTCACCGGCTCCCAATTGAAGAAGGCCGTGCCCCGAACCTCGCGCGAAGGCATCCCGCAAGCGCTGGGTCAGTCCCGGCTCCAACGGCGGCGCCTCGTCGGTTTCAGTCAATGTGAGACGGCCGTGCGGGGTAAGGGTCAAAGCAAAGGATTGCGCCGCCATGAAAGAAGCCTAGCGTACGCAAGCCGGCCGCTACTGTCAAGGAGCGATTTTTGTGTGATTTTTGTGTGTCCCTACGGAACCAACCGATGTGTGATGCCAGGGATCGCTTGCCACATCACATAGCGTCGTGTGGACCGGCGCGAAACCTTCTCCGGCGTAACACGCTATTCATTCTCAGGACGATGATCTTAGGTGCGCTTCCGATAACAAAGCCCAAGAGGCTATCCGCTCCGCCTCAGAGTCGAGCGTCCAAGGGTGCCACTTCACAGAAAACTTTGATGGAGTCGTTTGCCTCGGTGAGCGTTTTCATTAGCGTTTGGAAGTTTTCCAAGCCCTGGACCGGGTGGGTGAGTAGTTTCGAAAGCCATCCCGAATAGCTCATTTCGGCTTTGGCAAACGCCTGCACAGCGCGCTCGAAATCCTCGCGGCTGGCGTTGACGCTGCCAAAGGCCACCTTGTTGCCAAGCACGAAGCCTTGATTGATCCGGTCGGAGGGAATCTCGACGGTGCGGTCGCCGCCGCTGATGCTGACCATGGCGAGGACTCCGTTCTTGCCGAGCGCTTGCATCGCCTCAAAGACGAGGGGTGAAAAACCGGTGCCTTCGAGAATGATGTCGAACGGACCGAATTCGCGCGCCGCCTGCTCCAGCGCGACCTGTTTGGTGCTGAAGTAGCGCACGCCGATCTCCTCGAGCAGTTCGGAATTCAGGAAGGGCGGCTCCCGCAGTCCCATTGCGACGACTTCGAGACCGCGTAGCCGAAACAGCAGCGAGGCGAGCAAACCGAGCGTTCCCACGCCAAGCACGGCAGCGCGGCGCGGCCGCCAAATGCGCAGCCGTTGCTGAATCGCGTAGGCCTGCGAAACGGCCTTCTCGGCGACACTGGCGGGCTCGAGCAACACGCCCACGTGCTTCAAGCCCCGGGGCACTTTCACCAGGAAGTCGCTTTCCTCGGCATAGTACTCCGCCAGGTACCCGTGTCGGAGGTTGATGCCCCGCTCGAAATACGTGTCGTCCGTGGTCATGTCCTGGAAACCGATTTGATCGTAGAAACTCGAACCCGGACGCCGCACGGAGGCCACCACGTAGTCGCCCGGCTTCAAGTCGGTGACCTCCGGCGCGATCGCTTCCACCACTCCAAAGCTCTCATGGCCGAGGATGAGGAAGTCGTCCCCGGGAGGCGGCGCGCCGTATTCCGCGGCATTGATCTCTTTGTCCGTCCCGTCTATGCCCACGCGCAGGACTTTGACGAGAACCCCTCGACCGCCGGAGGCCCCGTTCAGCACGGGTTTCGGCACTTCCCGCAGATGGATGCTGTTCGGCTTACCCGGAATCACTGCGACAGCTTTCATGATGTCCTCCCTCTCTTTCCCTAGCGCGCTTCCTGGAGCGCTTCGCTGGACAGACTTTTTCTAACTCTTCCGGAGGAAGGGAACGAGGCCCCTTCCGCGACACGCTGAATGGCTACCCAAGCCCGTAGGGTTTCCGCCACGGTCCATGCCTGGGCGATACAGCCTCGGGGAGCAAAGGGAGCTGCGGCGTCGAAAATCTCGCTCGCGCTTCCGAGGCCGTGAATTTGCGAGTGATGAGCCAGCGGCTCCAGATACGAAGCCGCAGACGCCGGGTCGTTATGAACTCGCAGATGGGCGAGAACAAAATGCCCCAGCAACCAGCCCCAAACCGTTCCCTGGTGATAAGCGCCATCGCGCTCGCGAGGACCGCCTCCGTAGTGAGGAATATAGGCCGGGTGGGAGGGCGCAAGGCTGCGCAGACCGTGCGAGGTAAGCAAGTGGCGGGCGCAGATGTCTACGACAGCTCGCTGCTGCTCCGGCGCGAGTGGACTGGCAGGCAGAGAAACGGCCAGCAGTTGGTTCGGTCGCATCGAAGCATCGTTTCCTTCCGGGCCGTCAATCACGTCGAAACAGCAGCCCGCCGCTTCGTTCCAGAAGCGTTGGAAGCCACGCTCGGCGGCGCGGGCCACCTCGGTGTAAATCTTCGATGGCTCCTCGAGGCTCCGCGCGAAGCGTTCCATCGTGAGCAGGGCATTGTACCAGAGGGCGTTCACTTCTACGGGCTTGCCGATGCGGGGCGTCACCACCCAATCGCCGACCTTGGAGTCCATCCAGGTAAGCTGCACGCCGGGCTCGCCCGCGAAGAGAAGGCCATCGCTCGGGTCCATGCGGATTTGGAATCGCGTCCCGCGCCGGTGCCATTCCACCATTTCGGCCAGAACGGGAAAGAGTTCGCGCAAGAATTCGAGATCATCTGTCGCCTCGAAGTACTGGCGAACTGCTTCGAAGAACCAGAGCGCCGCATCCACGGTGTTGTACTCCGGCTTTTCGCCGGCGTCGGGGAAGACGTTGGGGAGCATCCCTTGATCCACAAAGCGAGCAAAGGTGCGGAGAATTCGGCGGGCGATTTCCGGACGGCCCGTGGACAGAGTCAGTCCCGGGAGCGCAATCATGGTGTCCCGGCCCCAATCTCCGAACCAAGGATAGCCGGCGATCATCGAGAGGGCTTCCGGATCATCCGAAAGCGGGCGGCGGACAATGAACTGGTCTGCGGCGACCACCAGTTGCCGAATCCACCCGGGAGCGGCTGCGGACTGCGGATGAGCCGCTTCCCATTGATCGAGCAGGAACCGCTCGCGAGCGCGAGCTTCTTCCAAGGCAACCAGGCCGTCGAGGTTCGGGTTTGGCTCGGTCGAAGCAACCCACGTCAGGGATTCGCCGGGCTGCAATTCCGCCGAGAATGTCCCTGCTTGCAGGTGGTCTTCCCGGTCATCGAGTCCGCGGTAGGCTTCCTGTGCGAGTTGAAAGTCGTGGTACCACTCGTGCGCCGGCGCGGCCGCAGCCGAATGGCTGAGCAGATAGAATGGAGCGGCTCCGTCGTAGGCGAGCACCCGAAGCCCGTGGCTCACCGGCTCGATGCGCATCTGCCAGCCGTTGGCGCTTGTGGTCGAGTGATAATCGCGGTAGTTGACCAATGGCCGCAGGATAAGCCGCGCGGCGCCGCTGGCCCGAACGAGGTCGTAGCGAACGTAGGTGGTGTTGGAGTCCCGCTGCATCCAGATGCGCTTTTCGAGCAACGCATCCGCGAGCGCGTACGTCCAGACGGGGATGGTTCCTTCGAGTCGGAACTGCTCGATGTTCCCCCAGCCTTCGGGTTGGATGGCTCCACTACCCCACCGGTTCGAGGCTAAGTGATAGCGCCCGCCATCGTATTCGGCCACTTCTTCCAGCTTGGCGACCAGCAGCGTGCGGCCCAACGGGGGCTTCAACGCAGCGATCAGAAGACCGTGATAGCGGCGCGTGAGCAGACCGGCGACGGTTCCCGAGGCGAAGCCGCCCAGGCCATTCGTGACCAACCACTCGCGCCGCTCTCCCGATGAGAGGTCGCCGCAAATGTCCCGGCCAAAATCAACGGGAGAGGAGCACGGGAACGGGTTGGTCGTTCCTCTTTTCTGCCGATTCATCGTCAAGATCCTCCTTTGGGTCGCCCTCCAGTCTGAGCCCACTCTGCTCGATCAGTTTGGCAACCAGGCCGGTCCAGCCGGTCTGATGA
>CAYWWM010000117.1:0-7550 GCA_964461735.1 uncultured Solibacteraceae bacterium
CTCGATCGGGTCCTCGATCGTCATGATGTGGTAGTTGCCGGTGCTGTTCACATAGTCGACCATCGCCGCGAGCGTCGTGGACTTGCCGCTGCCGGTGGCGCCCGTCACCAGCACCAGCCCGCGCGGCTTGTCGGCGATCTGGGCGATCACCGGGGGCAGGCCGAGCTCCTTGAAGCTGCGGATCTCGTAGGGGATGGTGCGGTAGACGGCCGCCACGGCGCCGCGCTGCATGAAGACGTTGGCGCGGAAGCGCGCCAGCCCCTTGATGCCGAAGCTGAAGTCGAGCTCCAGATTTTCCTCGAAGCGGTGCTTCTGGGCATCCGTCAGCACGCTGTAGGCCAACTGCTTGGTCTCCGCCGCGGTCATGGGCGGCATATCGAGCGGCCGCAGGTGCCCGTCCACGCGGATCTGCGGCGGACTGTTGGTCGTGATATGCAAGTCCGAGCCGTTCATTTCCAGGAGCTTCTTCAACAGCTCGCTGAGCGAAATCGCCATTCTGTCTTTCCCCCTTCTGGGTCCCGAACCGGCCCGGGACCATGGCAGTCTTCTTGATTCTGAGCCTTCCGAGGACAGTTTACAACACCGTTTCTTTGACGATTTCCTCGAGGGTAGTTAACCCGTCACGCACTTTGATCAGCCCGCTGCGGCGGAGCGTGATCATCCCCAGCTCGACGGCCTTCTTCTTGAGTTCGAGCGACGAGGCGCCGACCAGCACCAGCTCGCGGAGCTCCTCGGACATCTCCATTACTTCATAGAGTCCGACGCGCCCTTTGAAGCCTTTGCCGTTGCACTTTTCGCATCCTTTGCCTTTGAAGATGGTCAGCCCGCCCTTGACTTCCTCCGCCGTATAGCCGGCGTCCAGAAGGCCCTGTGGCGGCATGGGGTCCACTTCCTTGCAGTTGGTGCAGATGCGGCGCACCAGGCGCTGCGCGCAGATCAACTGCACCGAGGTGGCCACCAGGAACGGCTCGATCCCCATATTCATCAGCCGGCTGATGGTCGAGGGCGCGTCGTTGGTGTGGAGCGTGCTCAGCACCAGGTGTCCCGTCAGCGCCGCTTTGATGGCCACCTCGGCGGTTTCGAAGTCCCGAATTTCCCCCACCAGGATGATATTCGGGTCCTGCCGCAGGAAGGACCGCAGCGCGGCCGCGAAATTCAGGCCGATCTGCTCCTTCATCTGCACCTGGTTGATGCCGTGCAACTGGAACTCGACCGGGTCCTCGGCGGTCACGATGTTGGTATCCGGGCTGTTCAGCCGCGCGATCGAGGAATAGAGCGTGTTGGTCTTGCCGCTCCCGGTCGGCCCCGTCACCAGCACCATGCCCCAGGGCTTCAGGATGGCGCGCTCGAACTTGGTGAGCGATTCCTGCTCGAAGCCGAGCTTGGTCATGTCGAGCCGCAGGTTTTCCTTGTCGAGCAGCCGCATGACCACTTTTTCGCCGTACAGCGTCGGGAGCACGCTGACGCGGAAGTCGAGCTGCTTGGTCTTGCCGTCGCGCTGGAACCGGATCATGATGCGGCCGTCCTGGGGCAGCCGTTTCTCCGCGATGTCGAGCTTCGACATGATCTTGATGCGCGAAATAATGCCGTCGCGCATCTTCGACGGCGGGGTCATCACGGTCTGTAGCATGCCGTCAATCCGGAAGCGGACGCGGTAGTCCTTTTCATACGGCTCCATGTGAATATCGCTGGCGCCCCGGTTGACCGATTCCCGCAGAATGATATTCACCAGCTTCACGACGGGCGCCTCCCCCGCCGCCCTTTCGAGCTCTCCTTCCGCGAGCTCTTCCGGGGTGGCTTCCAGTTCCAGGACGTCATCGGTCTCCTCGAACTCCTTCATCACATCTTCCAGCGCGGTGCCTTGCGCCTTGGCGTAGAAGCGTTCGATGGCCTCGCGGATGGAGCTTTCCGACGCCACCACCGGCTCCACGCTGAAGCCGGTCATGAACTTGATGTCGTCCATGGCGAAAACGTTGGTCGGGTCCACCATCGCAATCGTCAGCGAAGACCCCACGCGGCTTAGCGGCACCACTTCATAGCGCCGCGCCGTGTCTTCCGGCACCAGCTTGGTGACGTCCGCATCCACTTCGAAAAACGCCAGATTGATGGAAGGCACGCCGTATTGGCGGGACAGGAACGTGGTCACGTCTTCGTCGGTCACGAAGCCCAGCTTGATCAGACAGCTCCCCAACCGCCCCCCGTTCTTTTTCTGGTGCTCCAGGGCCTGCGCCAGTTGCTCGGGGGCAACTAGTTTTTCTTTCACCATCAAGTCGCCGAGTCGAGTCCCGGACATCCTTCACTCCTTACGCGTGGCGACAATTTAACCTTTCGGCTGTGGGAAGGTTACGTCGGTTCACACCTTCCGCATCCTACCGAAATCCGCCCCCGGAGTCAAGAATTGCAAGTGGGGGGGTGGGGGTAGTGCTCTGAATTTGCGTTGCTGTCATGGGGGGGCTGGGCCAAAGCGGAAAGCAGCCCAAGGGCGTCATGCAGACGCCCCTAAAAGATGGAAGCCCGTGGCCCAACAAACAAGCATGAACAGCAACGCAGAATTAGCGCACTTCCGAGTGGGAGTGGGGTATGGGGAGTGCTTTGGCCGAGCCGCGCGCGTAAGCAAGGGAGCGGTCGCTTGTCCGGCGATTCGTATTGAAACCAAAACCGCCGCTTGTTGTCGCCCGCGGTTCTGACGGACAAATTATCGATAGCGCCAATGAGCCGAATCCGTTATAAGAGAAGCATGGGTGTATTTCGGGTTCCGGTGAAAGTCAGGAATTGACAAAACCGATACTTGCCGGCAGAGCGGCGGGGCGAAGAAGTAGCGTGTGAGGCGTTGGCGGACACAGGAGCGGTCGAGCTGGCCCTCCCAGCGGAGCTGATTGAACGCCTGCGCCTTGAACCGCTGGGTGAGATTCGCGCTTATACCGCCGACGGGGTCAGACATGACTACCGGGTTTTCGGTATCCCCGAGCTGGAGGTGCAAGGGAAAACCTGCCATGTCCGGGCCATCGAGCTTCCGCAGGGCACAGAACCACTGCTCGGAGCGTTCCCGCTGGGAGAGATGGACTGGCACATTTCTCCTGCGGAGCAGTGCCTCGTGCCCAATCCGGAATCCCCGGATGGGCCGATCTTCCCGTTGGTCTGAACTTACTCTTGCCTCTGCTCGCTCGTACGGTCCGAGAAATCAACGTCGTGCGGAACTGGGAAACACTCTGATTTCGGCTCCCGCTTTTCCACGACTCACCATTCACTACTCACCGCTCCGCCTAGCAGCTTGCCCCTGCGCGCGCGCTGGATGTAAACTCTAGTACTGGCCGCGCTGGCCAAAATTCAATCCAGAGATCGTCTCCGCCCATGCCGGAACCGAAGGAAGAAGAGCAAGGTGAATTCAAGGTAGTGGACCGGCGCCTGTTTACGCAGGATGGCGAACGGCGTCCGGACGCGGTGATCGAGCCGCCCCAGCCCGCGCCGCCTGCGCCCGACGCCGCGCGCAAAGTTCCGCTGCCGAAGCCTCCCTTCCCGGAGCCGCCGCGGAGCCAGGCCAAGTCATCCCCCGCGGGGACCGGCGCTCCTACTGCTGCGGAGCCTCGGGGCAAGTCCGCGGCCCAGTTCGAGCAGTTGGTCCTGTCCCTGCTCACGACGGCGATGTACCAGATGGGTCTGGCGGCGCGGCCCGGCGAGCCGCCGCCAGCGGCGGACTTCGCCGCCGCGCAGGAAACCATTGACCTGCTCACCATGTTGCAGGAGAAGACCAAGGGCAACCTCACGGCGGCCGAGGCGGACATCCTGACCGGCGGCCTTTACGAGCTCCGCATGGCGTTTGTCGAACTCACCCGGCGGATGGGCCGGCCGGTCCGCTAAGATGCAGGTTGAGCTGACTGTCCTCGGTTCCGGAACTTCGCTCGGCGTCCCCACCATCGGCTGCCGCTGCCGGGTCTGCGCTTCTTCCGATCCGCGCGACAAGCGTACCCGCCCTTCGATTCTGCTGCGCTACAACGGCCGCGCCGTGGTCATTGACACCGGCCCGGACTTCCGCTTCCAGGCCCTGCGCGCCGGGATCGACCGCCTCGACGCCGTCGTCTTTACGCACGGCCACGCTGACCACGTCCTCGGTCTGGACGACACGCGCGCTTTCACGCTCAACCAGAATCATACCGTCCCGATTTACGGCAACCGGCCAGCGCTCGCGGGCATCCGGCGCATCTTTCAGTACGCTTTCGACGGCTTCGCGCCGTTCGGCGGTCTTCCGTCCATCAAGGACCACCTGATCACCGGCCCCCTGAAATTGTTCGGCCTGGAGTTCGTTCCGATTCTGGTTCTGCACGGCCGCCTCGAAGTGCTCGGTTTTCGCTTCGGACCGGTGGCGTATCTGACCGACTACAACGTGATCCCGGAGCCTTCGCTCGAGCTGCTGCGCGGCGTCGAGATCGCGTTTTTGGATGCCCTGCGCCACGAGCCGCACCCCGCGCACATGACGGTCGCCGAGGCGCTGGCCGAGGTCCAGCGCATCCGCCCGCGCCAGGCTTTCTTTACCCATATCGCGCACGATCTAGGACACGCCGAAACCAACGCCACGCTGCCCGCGCACGTCGAGCTTTGTTACGACGGTATGCAGGTTTTGTTTGAAGTGGATAGTGGATAGTGAATAGAGAGGTTTAACCTTTACTGTAGACCGTCAGGGCATAGCTTCGGTCATGCCGTAAATCGCAGCTCTCGAATGCGGCTTCAGGCGGCGGGCGCAGAACTTTACGTGCAGGTCCCTCGCTGCGCTTCCCTCGGCTGCGCTCGGGGCGGGCGGAATGACAGCTAGGGCGCGCCGTCGAGCGCGTCGGCGAGTTCTGATAAGCTGTCCACAACCACGTCCGGCGGGTTTGACTCAATATCCAAGTTTCCGAAGCCGTAGGTGACGCCGCAGGTCCAGACGCCGGCGCGCACGCCCGTCTCGATATCTACGTCCGAGTCCCCCACGATCATGGCTTCGCGCGGCGCAACGCCGGTCTCGCGCAGCAGCGCGTGGACGCCCACGGAGTCGGGCTTCTTGCTCGTGAAGCTGTTTCCCCCGTAAACGAAGCGGAACATCTGCCCGAGGCCGAGATCGTCAATGATTCCCTGGCTGGGATAGACGGGCTTGTTGGTCAGTACGGCCAGGATACGCTGGACCCGATCGCCGCGGCTATTTCCCGCGCGGCCGTCGGCCATTTGGGCATTGGCCGTGCGGATATTGGCCAGCCGATCGAGGCTTTCCCGGACTCCGGGATAGAGCGTGGTGTGGTCGAGCTTGTGCACCCAGTAATAGTTGATGAAGAAGCGCAGGCCGGTCTGCATTTCGTGCGGCGTGACGCCGTCGCCGACGGCGCGGGCGATCAGCGCCTCGGCGCCCTTTCCCACGTAAGAATAAATC
The DNA here is from genome assembly GCA_964461735.1 of uncultured Solibacteraceae bacterium. GTDB lineage: Bacteria > Acidobacteriota > Terriglobia > 2-12-FULL-54-10 > 2-12-FULL-54-10 > CAYWWM01. The sequence continues at coordinate 5,399 of CAYWWM010000117.1, forward strand.
GTTTGATTGTCGAGCGGCGGCCGCCCCAGATGCCGCAGCGTGGCGTTGACGCTGTGCGCCAGATCGGTCTTCGAATCAATCAGGGTTCCGTCGAGATCGAAGATCAGCAGTCGGATGCGGGGCCGGGCTTGGGCAAACGTCATGCGGTTTCCGATGGGACTCCGTGGCTACTTTCTCTTAACGACCTCCGGGGCGGCCGGGCGCTGGACCACGCGCACCAGTGCGTGCTGCACGTCGTGTCCGGGAGCCGGATGACTGGCCAGCTCGCGCTGCACCAGATCCACGAAGTCCCGCATCTGCCGCTGCATCCGCTCCATCCTTTCGCGCATGTTCAGGACAATCTCGACGCCGGCGAGGTTGACGCCCATGTCGCGCGTCAGGCTCAGGATCACTTCCAGCCGCTCGATGTCCGCTTCGGTGTAGAGCCGCGTGTTGCCCTCGGTGCGCGACGGCTTGAGCAGCCCCTGGCGCTCATAGAGCCGCAGCGTCTGCGGATGGACTCCGTAGCTCTCGGCCACCGCCGAGATCATGTACGCCGCTTTTTTGCGTGGCCGCTTCGGCATGGCAGTTAGGGTCGGGATTCGTGACTCGGGACTCGCGATTCGGGTGCCCGAGCTCGACCCGAGTTACAACGTGTCATGTTCCTTCTTCCCGAAGTCCTTGATTGTCGCTGGGATTCGCGATTGAGGGATCGCTCCCGAGTCCCGAACCCCGAATCCCGAGTCCCGAGTTTATACTTGCCGGTACAGTTCGGCCCGCGGGTTCTCCGGGTTCAGCTTGGCCAGCTCCCGCAAGATTTCTCTCGACCGCTCATCGGCCGGATGCGGGACCTGCACGCGCACCTCCACGTACTGATCCCCGCGCTTGCCGGTCTTGAGCGAGGCGACGCCTTTCTCGCGCAGGCGGAATTTCTGTCCGCAGGCCGTGCCGGGAGGAATGCGCAGCAGCGCCCGGTTCTGGTCAATCGTGGGCACCTCGATCTTGGCTCCCAAGGCGGCTTCGGGGATCGTGATCGGCACCGCGGTGTAAATGTCATCGCCGCGGCGCTCGAAAAAGGGATGCGGCGCGATCTTCGGAATCACGAAGAGGTCGCCGTGGGGCCCGCCGCCACGGCCCGCGTTGCCCTTACCCGCCACACGCACGCGGGAGCCATCCTGCACTCCGGCCGGGATCGGCACGCCGAGCGTTTCGGACTCGGAGCGGCGTCCCTCGCCGCGGCAGCTCGGGCAGACGTCCTGCGAGCGGCCCGTGCCGCGGCACCGCGGGCAGGGCCCCGTAAACCGCATGTTCGCCATCATCTTCGTGGCGCTGCCCGTGCCGTTGCAATCCGGGCAGCTCACCTCGCGCCCGGAGGTTCCTTTCCCCGCGCAAGCGGCGCAAGGCTTATGCCGGCTGACCGTCACGCGAACCGTCGTGCCCCGGATGGCGTCCCAGAAGGCGATCGGGACATGATATTCGAGGTCGTTGCCGCGCTCTTCCGCGGGGTGCTCGGCCTCGCCGCGGCGGAAAAACTGCGAGAAAACATCCCGGAACCCGCCCCCGGCGCTGCCGCCGGTCTCCGTGCCAAACAAGTCGGAGAAATCGAACCCGCCGAAGTCCACCGGGCGCTGCGCGCGCCCCCCGGCGGGCCCGGCCTGTGGCCCGGCGTCGGAGTAATAGCCCACCCGGTCGTACATCTGCCGCTTCTTCGGATCGCTGAGGACATCGTAGGCTTCCGTGATCCGCTTGAAGCGCTCCTCGGAGCCCTTGTCTCCGGGGTTGACGTCAGGATGGTGCTGCCGCGCGAGCCGTCGGTACGCCTTGCGGATGACCTCGGGACTCGCCTTGCGGTGCACGCCCAGCATCTCGTAATAGTCGTTTCGGGCTGCCATGCGACAACAGTGAAGAGTGACAAGTGGCGAGTGACAAGCAGAAGGAAGAAGCCAGAATCACACGTTTCCGTGGGCGTTCTTTGCTCGTCACTCGTCACTCGTCACTGGTCACTTCTCCTTGTTCTCGTCCATATCCACGTACTCGGCGTCAATCACTTCTCCCTGCTTCGCCTGACCTTCTCCGGGGCCGGGGGTGGGGCCGCTGCTCTTGCCGGCCGTGGACGCGCCGCCTCCCGCCGGCGCGGTGTGCGAAGCGGCTTGGGCGTACATCACTTCGGCGA
>CAYWWM010000118.1:0-5424 GCA_964461735.1 uncultured Solibacteraceae bacterium
GAGGGATCGGCGGGTGCGCAGCGCATTACGACGCCCTGCGTCACGAACGGGCTGGTGCCGGCCGGGCCGGGAACGCGGCGCAGAATCTCAATCGCCACGTCCGCGCCGAGGGCGAGCTCGCGGGAGAGTTCGACCGAACAGCCGCCACGGCTGATGTCGCGCGAGAAGACCGCCTCCTCGAAGGTGAGTCCGGCGCGGTCGGCGCCGCGGATTCTCACTTCGAGGGCCACGGCAAGTCGGTGTTGGCTGCGTTGTTCGGCGCCCATCGAGTTCGTCGTTCTCCAAAGTCAGGCGAAATCTACTCGCCAAAGATGCACGCAGCTAATCACACCAGGCGAGATCACGGCCTATGAGCAGCTCTCGCATCTGGGCATGATGAGTATTCTTCATTGCAACCGTTCGAGTGTCCAATCGGTACTGCTCAGCTAGCCGGCGCACTCCCTCTGCGTCATCATAGGTCATTAGGAAATCTCCCGCCACTTTGGTCACGACGCTAAAGAGCCTATCATGGTCCAATTCTGAATACGTGTATAGTCTTCTACCTGCCTTCTTCTCTCCCGCAGTATAGGGTGGATCAACAAACAATGCTGCCATCCTCTTCTTAGAAAACTGTTTCACGATTTCAACGCCATCCCCCTCGACGAAAGTAATGCGATCCACTAGTGTTGCGACTTTCAATATTCTCTTCCGCAGTGTATCGGGATACCAACGAGAGCGGATGCCTCTTCCGTTCTCCCCGAATTTGATCGCACTTGAACCCGGTGCGAGGATGCCTCCATGATAAGTCCGATTTTTCAAGAGGGTTCGGAATGCTAGCTCACGCGTCGATGTTCCTGGCCGCCTAAGCCGAGCCTCAACGTTTTCAAGGGTCACATCAAACGACAATATTTCATTAGCCAGCCACTCAGCGTCCCCCCCCCAAATGGCCTTCCAGACTGCAGCGACTTGCTCGTCTTTCTCCACCATAGTCACATGATCAGCCAATTCCCGATCAGCAACGGTCAAAGCGACAATAGCCCCGCCCGCGAACGGCTCGACAAACTCTGTTACCCGACCTCGACTTCGTAGCCACCGAATGATCCTGGGAACCAGCCAAGTTTTTCCACCAGGATAGCGGAAGGGACTTAGTTGGGAAACTGAGGCAACATTGACGACTCTCTCCAAGTCGGGAACCTCCCCGAACAGAGAATATTGATGGACGTCCGGTACTGCCGCAATCCGAGCCATAAGCGTTCAACCTTATCCACCTTCACTATCATCCCCCAACCACATCGTTTATGGTTGGAGCATCTGGCGGATAACCGTTTGTTAGCTTCTTGTCCAGTTTCTCCTGCAACTTCCCGACGAACCCTTCAATCGGCCCTGCTTCTGCTCTGGTGATCCGCTCAAGAGCTGGCTCGAAGGAAGTGTGGATCACTTGTTCAAGAGTGAGATTGTAACGGTTCTTCGAAGTGTCATGCCGCAGATCGTACAGGTGCCAAGCTATGTCAGCTTGCGATTCCAGCCCTTGCTGGACTGGCGTTAGCGCAGGAAGGCTACGGTAAAAGCTCTTGTGAACTACCACAGCCTGCTTTTTACCCCAAGCCTTCAGAATACCGCCCTTATAAATCATCTGTGGCGCAAGCCGTTTCCGCGAAGATGAAAGGTAATCTGGCCTCGGATAGTTTTTTTCCCGAGTCCAATCCATGGTAGAACCACGACGCTCTGGGTCAGCCATAAAATGCTTAAACGGCCTCGTCAAGTTTCCCGAAATATAGACGCCTTGGACTTCAACAGAACCGAAATCGGTAATCCGTCCGGCACCGTCGTAAGAAACGAGAACGATGTCAATATTGCCAGCCGACTGACCATACCTGTCGTTCAAACGGACTTCTGTAAGAGACGTCCATTTGGCTTGAGGGGGGAAGAAGAACTTAGCTGCGTCCACCGTGATGATCCAATCTTGACGGAAACGCACAGGACAAACGACTGTCGCCGCCTCGTCTTCGAAAAGACTGCAAACCCCCAGCGGGTCCTCTGCTTTGTCCTTTGTACAATTGGGAACTTTGTTGTTGTAGGGACAAAGACGGTTTTCTCGGTACCGCTTGGCCTCGTCTGTGTGATTATCGGCCGGGAAGCCAAAAATCTCGGCTAAGGGATGATTGGGCATCTTCTTACGTTCTCAAAAATCCTGCTTGTCTCGATTGATTTCAGGTCGAACGTTTTGGAACAGCGTAAGCACAATCTTTTCGGAGAACTCATCTTCCCTCCCAGATGTCTCCCTCCGCGTAACGACCGGAAGGAGCTTCCGAGTAGAACTCTTCCTCGACTCCACGGCGACCAACGGCCATTGCAATTATCGCTGCGGCATTGTCCTCGGTCTTTCTTGTTGCTAACAGCCGGACCGTTTTCTCCTGCAAATTGACAGCGACCACATCAAAGAGTTGTTGTTGCATTATCGCTCCTATCGGGGTTCTAGTCTTCGGGGTCTCTCGCTTGCTCGTTCGCGGAATTCGTTTCCGATTCCGGGGCGGGCGTCTCGGAGCGGGCGAGGAACTTCTGCGTGTCGAGGATCGTCCGCGCGAGAGAAGGCGAGTAGCGCGTCCACTCGCCGCCCAGCGCCTGGTCCCGCTGCAGCAGCGAATCCATGCTCTGGAGCTTGGAGTCGAGATCGTCGAGATAATGGAACAGCAGCGCCTCGCGGAACATCGGCAGTTTCGGCGAGCCGAACTCGTACTGCCCGTGGTGGCTGATGAGGATGTGTTCGAGCAGCGTTTGGAGCGGGCGCGGAAACTCCGGCATGGCCGCGAGCGCCTTGTGGAGAATCTCGAGCTCGATGATCATGTGCCCGAGCAACTGGCCCTCGGTAGTGTAGCCGAACGACCGCGAGTAGGAAAGCTCGTAAACTTTGCCGATATCGTGCAGGATCGCTCCTGCGATGACGAGGTCCGGGTCGAGGTCCGGGTAATTCTGGAGCACGAGCCGCGCGAGACGGCAAAGCGAAAGCACGTGTTCGAGCAGACCGCCAAGGTAGGCGTGGTGGAGTGACTTGGCGGCCGGCGCCAGTTTAAACCGCGCCGCGATCTCGGGATCGGAGAGAATGCGCCCGAGCAGAGCACGGAGAGGTTCGTTCCCGATGGTGCCGACGACCCCTTGCAGCTCCTGCCACATCTCCTGGGGATCGCGCGCCGAGCGGGGGAAAAAATCGGCCAGGTCCACTTCGCGGTCTTCGAGCCGCTTGAGCTTGTGGATGGTGAGTTGCGGCCGGTTCTGGAAGAGCTGCACCGCGCCCTTCACTTTGACGAAGTCGTCGCGGGCGAAGGTCGGCTCCATCAACTCGACGTTATCCCAGACCTTGGCCTCGACCTCGCCGGTCTTGTCCGCGAGGGCGAGGGAGAGATAATTCCCGCCGGCCTTCTTCGAGCGGACTTCCTTGGTCTGGACCAGGAAGTCGGAAACAATGACCTGGTTCGGGCGCAGATCGCTGACGTAGGTTTCCTTCATGAGAATCAGGGGTTCGCGGTCGGCGCGGGCGCCGCGCCAGTGTCCACGTAGCCGGCCTTGACGGAGATAAAGCTTTCCTGCCGCAGCGTGGTGAGATACGTGCGCAGGGCGGGCTGCATTTTGCGCAAGTACAACTGCTCCTGAATGCGAGTCTCGACTTCCGACTGCGGGGGAATGCCGGCCGCGGTGCGCTCGAGGAGCTTGACGATCATGTGGCCGAAGCGGGTCTGGATGAGGTCGCTCACGCCGTTCTGGCTGAGGCCGTTGACGACGGTCTCGATTTCCGGGGCCATCATGCCGCGCTCGAAGAAGCCCGCGTTGCCGCCGCTTTGCGCCGTGGCGTCGTCGGAGTACTGGCGCGCCAGCTCGGCGAAGTTCTCCCCGCCGCGGGCCTTGGCCAGCGCTTCCTCGGCCTTGCGCCGCAGCGCGGGCAGCTCCGCCTCCGGCTTGTCCTCCGTCGAGACCAGAATCAACTGGATGTTGAAGCCGTCCTTGCGCTCGAACTCCTGCTTGTGCTCCTCGTAGTACGCGCTGATCTCGGCCGGCGCCACCTGCACGCGCCCGCCCACCTGGCGGTTGATCACCTGCTGCGTGAGAAAGTTGTCGCGGAGGTTCTGCTTGAAGTCCTCGTAGTTCATGCCCTGCTGGCTGGCGGCCTGTTCGAGAGCCTCCATGCTGGGTAGGTTCATCTGCTGGCGGATTTCGTCGAGCCGCCGGATCACCTGGCCCTCGACGTCAATGCCCAGCTCCGTCGCCTTCTGTGACAGCAGTTGCTGATCAATCAGCTCGCGCAGCACGTGCTGCGAACGCTCGCGGAACTGCGCGTCGAACTCGGGGCCCTGGAGCTGCTGCTGCGAAAGGTCCTGGCGCAGCGCGTCGAGGCTCTGGCGGTACTCCGAGAGCACGATGATGCGCTCGTTGACCTGCGCGATGATCTCTTCGATGACCTCGCCTTTCGGCGCCGGCGCCTGGCTGGCTGCCTGGCCGCCCGCCGGGGCGCTCGCCTGACCAAAAGACAGCGGGGAGAGAAAAATGGAGAGCGCCAAAACGATGACCGCGCGCACAGCCGCCCGTGCGTTCCATGTGCCTGCGGGACTCGGTTCGGTTAGCGGGTTCCTCTTCATCCAATTCGCCTCGTGAGACACACTCTCACCCTCCATACCGGGTTCCAGTATATTTTACCAGCTTCAGCCGGGCAAATTGTTTCTTCCGAAGTTTCGAGAGATCCGAAAGAACCGAAAGTCCCGAACGTTCCGAATCCGGGCTACCCCAATCGCCCTTTCGGCGCCGCGGGGCGCGAAGAGGTGAGTGGTGCATGGGGCAGTGAGCGGGAAAGAATTCGCAATGCGGAATTTCCGGAATCCGGGATTCGGAATTGGGAATTCGAGCTCACGATGGCCGCTCGCTCACGGTCTCGGCTCGGATTTGCGGCGCATTGGGGCGTGGTACGATAAAGGCGCCATGAACCCGCGCATCCGAATGATTGCGGTGGACCTGGACGGAACGCTGCTCAATTCCCGAAAGCGCATCGCGGTGGAAGATGCGGCGGCGCTGCGCGCAGCCGCGGCGCGCGGCGTCGAGATCGTTCCCGTGACGGGCCGTAATTACTCGACCGCGCTGCCGATCGTGGCCGAGCTGCTTACAACCGGGCCGCTGATTGCCTCGAACGGAGCGATCGTCCGGTCGAAAGAGGGCCTGACGCATCTGCGAGGCTTGCTGCCCGCGCCCCTTGCAGCAGAGGTGCTGCGGGCTACGCGCGAGTTCCGGCATTACACCGTCGTCACCTACGATCCGCGCGGCAACTCGCGCAGCCCCTTCGACGGGCCCCCGCAGGACTGGCGGGCAGACGTGCACGGCGACGACGCCGCCCGCCTGATCGAGGCCATCGCCGCGGACCCGGCCTTCGTGTTTGGCAGCAGCGGCGGTGGGCTGGTGGGCCTC
>CAYWWM010000118.1:5434-7545 GCA_964461735.1 uncultured Solibacteraceae bacterium
CCTACGATCAGCAGGGCGAGGGGCAATTTCGCATCGAGGCGCCGGGGCGCGGGGGAGACGGGAAATCGCTTTCGCCAACGGTTTTCTCGCCCATGTTGCCGCCGGACGGTGTGGCGGCTTCGCCGTGGATCGAGCGCTACAAGGCCGCGGTCCGCTTCACCGATTCGCTCGAACGCGAACTCGACGGAGATCCCGTGGAGATCATGTTCGCGGGGCCGGTGGCGCTGCTGCGCCAGGTGGCGGAGCGGCTGACCGAGTTAGCCACACCCCAATTAGCCACCGTGGCGCAGAGGCACAGAGACCTTTTGGTGAATGCAAAGACGGAGGCAGAGGAGGCAGAAGAGGCAAAGAAAGTAGAGGAAGTTCGGGAGCCGATGCGGTTTCGGCTCTTGCGGACGGAGTATCCGGAGCGCAATTTCGCGATCCTGGACGTGATCCGGCGCGACTGCTCGAAGGGCAGCGCGGTGGAATTCTGGAGCTGGCATCGGGGGATTGCGCCTGCAGAAGTGATGGCGATCGGAGACAATTACAACGATCTCGAGATGCTGCGCTTTGCCGGTGTTCCAGTCGTGATGGGTAACGCCGAAGAGGCCCTCAAGCAAGAAGGCTGGCCGCTCACGCTCGACTGCGACTCCGGAGGCGTAGCGCAGGCCGTGGAGAGGTTTGTGTTAGGCAGGAAGTGAATAGTGATTAGCCCGTTTTCAGGGTTGGTGTAGAGCGCCTGAAGGACGTCAGGGCACGACTTCACCTGGATTATTCATGAAACTCGGATACGAAAGCGACACTTCCTTTTCTCTAGCCCATCTAGCGATATTCAGTAGCGTCCCGGCCCGCTCAGGGCAAGCCCGGTTCGGAACTGCCGGAGGCAAAGCGAGGTTGATTCACAAACGGCTGAATGCAGTTGAGCGCCCAGCCATGGATGACGCTGTTGGTGGCGAGGTAGCCCCCGTCGGAGAACAGCCAGCTCATGCCCTTGGCGTCGGTCAGGATTCCGCCGGCGCGCTGCACGATCAGGCTCGCGGCGGCGATGTCCCAGATCTTTAGATCGAGGTGCCAGTAGGCGTGCAGCCGTCCGGCGGCGACGTGGCACAGCCCGAGAGCCGGCGACCCCATCAGGTTCACTTCCGTGACCTGGTCCATCATGAACCCGACAATCCGGAAGGCCTGTTCGCGGCGCTCGCCCGTGCGCGGCCAGTCGGTGCCGACGATGGCGCTGGCCCAAGCCTCCGTGCCCTCCGAGATATGCTGCACGAACACCCTCCGCCCGTTGAGCGTCGCCGGCGTTTCCGTGGTGGCCTCGAAGAGCTCGTCGGCGCAAGGGTCGTAGACCACGCCGACGCGGATGTTCCCCTGCGACCGGAGCGCCACCGAGACGCCGAAGTGCGGAATCCCCTGCGCGAAGTTCAAGCTTCCGCAGATCGGGTCCACGATCCAGAGCGGCTCGGCGTCCACCGGAAGCGGCGCGTCCTCCGGGCCTTCCTCGGCCAGAATCCCGGCGTCGGGAAACTCGGCGAGAATGGCGTCCACGATCGCGTCCTGCACCCGGAAGGTGGCCTCCGAAACCACGTCGCGCTCGCCCTTCCATTTGAGATAGCCCGGATCGCCGAGATGGGCTTTGGCCACTTCGCCGCCTGCGCGCGCCGCCCGCACGGCCACATCGAGGGCCCCGCTCAATTCGATCTTTTCCGTGGATTCTCTCACGCCGTTCCTACTTATAGCATGTATCTGGACCCTTACATTGTGGCTAGATAGGCGATGATCCTCCTACAGCGCACCAAAGAATCCTGCGCGAGAGAAGGGAGGCTTACAAGGATGTCGTCGTAGTCAGCTCGATTCCGATCCGATCTCAGACGGTATCCATCCTGGCTAATCTTTTTGTCAGCTCGACTCGGGCTCTTTGCAAACCAAGACCAAACAATGTGATGGGCTTCAGGGCCGCCCGGGATTGCAACCCCTTTCCGATCCCTCAAGCCGTTCCGGGCACTACAGAAAGCTGCGTAATAGCCACGACTTATAGAGGCCCTCAACCTGGCATCCGCTCCCGCTCTTTTCCCGGGTTGTCCAGCAAGCTCTGCGGCTAGATCAAGGTACTCCGTCCAATCAAAGGTCAT
>CAYWWM010000119.1:0-7543 GCA_964461735.1 uncultured Solibacteraceae bacterium
ATCGAGAAATCGAACTGGGCCAGGCCCGGAGAAGTGAAGGTGTTTCTGCCTACATTGCCGAAAAATCCCGGCTGGTAGTCGGGGTCACCTCGTTGGCAGAATCGAGTGCCCACGCAGGCGCTGGGGATGAACTGGCTGGCATCAAACCACCGGTTCACGTCCCCCGTCACCGGGTTGTTGTTGCCGCCCGGGATGAGATTCGGCGTCAGCAGGTCATTCTCCCCGATCGCGTCCTCCTGTCGAGCGTCGCTGTCAATGACCGTCAGCGGGTGGCCATCGGTGAGGGTCAAAATGCCGTTCATCTGCCAGCCTCCAAGCAACGCTCCCCCGATTCCGGACAGATTGCCTACCGGGAGATTCCAGGTCCAGTTGGTGACAAAGTTATTCCGGATATCGTGGGAGGAAAGCGACCGCTTGAGGTGCAGATCGTACAAATAGATCCCCCGTTGGCCTTGTGGAAGATTATCCCCCATGGCGGTGATTCCCGAACCCATGTCAATGGTCTTAGAGAGCTGGTAGGAAACCTGCCACTGGAGGCCGCGCGTGAGCCGCTGGGTGGCGCTGAGGGTCAGGCCGTGATGGTCCATGGTGGCCGCGGGGATCTGGGGCCGGAGAACGCCGAATTTGGGGTTGATTAGACCCAAGGATGGATCAAAGTACTTGAACTGCCCGGGTTCCGGATTGGTGGGCCATTGGCTTGCCTGTGTCTGGGGGCCGCAAGCGATTCGCGAAGGACAGCTACGCCATCGGCTCAGCTCGCCGCGCTCCATGATCCACAGGTGCACGCCGCGCGCCCCGGTGTAGCCGGCCGAAACCAGCCAACTCGTTCCCAGTTCCCGCTGCAAGTTCCAGCTCCAGCGCATGATATAGCTACTGTTTTGGTTGAACTGCTGGGGTCGAAGATCCGGACGAGGATTCGCCGTGAGGAAATCGGTTTGCGTGAAGAAAGCATCCGGGAACCGCAGTTTCGTCCCCGGCGGCACTCCAGGCACTCGGATGATCTCGCCACGACTATTGGCATCAATTCGCGTTGCCAGAACGAACGGTGGCATGATCGCGAAAGAGGTTCGGACATGGTAGTACCGCGGAGGGTCGTAAAAGATGCCGAACCCGCCCCGCACGGAGGTTCGCTGGTCGCCGGGAGACCAGGCAAATCCCACGCGCGGACTGAAGTTTTTCGTCGTGGGATTGTTCTCAAAGAGGGGTCCGATAGTCACCCGCTCGTCGCCAAAGTGCCGCAAAGCGGAGGTGGCGCCGTTGACCTCCTCGGGAATGGTCGAAAAGGAATACCGCAGTCCCAGATTCAATGTGAGGGAGGGGAGAACCTTCCAGTTGTCCTGAAAATAGACCTCGAAGGCGCTTTGCTTCGCATTGTGGTCATGCCGCCTCCCGAAGGGGCCGCTAAACTCCCAGCCCGGTTCGACCGCGAAATTGTCCAGATTGACTAAGTCGTTCGGCAGCTCCACCGTGAACCGTTGCGGCCGGTTGCGCACAAAGTCCGGAAAAGTACGGAAGTCCCAGATGCCGTTGACGCCGCTGCCCTCGTTGTGCTGGTCCATGACAAAGTGATCGAAGAGGGCCCCGAACTTCAGCGAGTGGTCCCCGCGGGTGAGAGAAAAGTCGTCCGCAAAGGTAAACTGTTCCTGTCGGTAGAAGGAGCCGTTGACCCGCCATCCGATATTGTCCACGACCCCGGGGCCGACTTCGCCCATGAGACCCAGGGGGTCTTCGTTGAACCGCAGGGGACCGAAGTCCCGCTTGACGATGGGGATTTCGCCCCCCGGATTGGTCTTGGTAAACCCAAATTTGAACACATTGAGAGCGGTCGGGGAAAGGATGCTGGTGAGGGAGGCCGAAACAGAATCCCGCTCGCTTTGCAACGCTTCGCTCCCGCTGCTCTCACTATTTCCGGCGATATGCCCGATGATCCCCGACCGGACCCGGTTGCTTCTCACATAGTTCCAGCTTCCCGTCAGGAAGCCCAGCTTGGCGTTGGCAAATTGGTGGTCGAGCTTGCCGGTGGCATAGTCTTCGCGCGTGCTCTCATTTGTCGTGCCGGCCAGCAACAGCGTTCCGTCCCCGAAATCTCTCACCACTGAATTGCCCTGGCCGGGAATTGGGTACAACGCCAAATAGGGTACCACCGCCGGGTCAGGCCTGATCGGGTTCTGGCCCGGGATAATCCCCAACTTGGCCTCCGTGCTGGGCATCCGGATGGAGTCCGTTTGAGGCCTTCGTTCTCGCAAGCCCTCGTAGCTGCTAAAAAAGAACGTCCGGTCCCGCAGAATCGGGCCCCCCACCGCTCCGCCGAACTGGTTGCGCTTGAACTCCGGCTTGGGGGTTCCGAAGGAGTTATCGAAGAAATTGGCGGCGTCCAGATTGTCGTTGCGGAGAAATTCAAAGGCCGAGCCGTGAAGCGTGTTGGTCCCGGATTTGCTCACCATGCTGATAATGGCCCCGGCCGCGCTCTGGTATTCGGCCGAGTAGTTGTTGGTGATGACCTGGAATTCCTGGATGGTCTCGACGCCGGTGGAGCCCCCGGTGGCGCCGGCTATATTGCCGGAAAGGTCTGCGCTGGCCATCCCGTCGGCGAGATATAGGTTGTCGGTCTGGCGGCTCCCCGCGACGGAGAGTTTGTTGCCCATGCCACTGAAGACGCCTTGCCGATCGCTCGCAGGCACCTTGAGGACCCCGGGCTGCAAATAGGTTAACGCGACCAAGTCGCGGTTGTTGAGCGGCAGGTCCACCACCTGCGCTTCCGTCACCAGGTTGGACACCGTGGCGGTGGTGGTCTCGACCAACGCTGCTTCGCCGGTCACGGTGACCGCTTGCGCCACCTCGCCCACTTGCAGGGTGTGGTTCACCACCGCATTCCGGCCCACCGTGAGTTGAATCCCGCTCCGCAGTTTCCACACGAATATTTGAACTGAGCCGGCAACTGTTAGACATCGAGTCCATCCGCAACCATGCGAAGCACGTTGCGCTGTTTCCGGGGATCTCTCGGAAAGCTCGGCGCGAAGGTCGAGCTCGAAGAGGCGGAGCCGAATCGCCCGCGGCCTGTAACGCCGTAGTCTTTACCGATTCGCGCGGAATTGTCCATCTCGCTAACGGTGTTGGACCATTCGGTCTGATGTTCGCGCGGAGCTCATCCGCCAAGGCCGCTAACTCGAGGTCTTTTCATCTCCGACCAAACCTCAAAAGCCAATCCACTCTGCCCTCACACGTGCGGACGGTTCCTCCAATAATCCGTTCATACCTCGCCAAGATATGTGATCTCCCTCTCACGCAAAATCCGAGGTCCCACGTCCAGGTTTGCGTGGTTTATGGTGTCCACTTGGTGTCCACTTCTATAGCGCACGAGGCAGACAGGAAGGAACCCGAGAGACAGGAAAGAAAACCGCCAGATCGCTACAAAGTACCTTTATATATTGGTGTAAAGTGGTATGTGTAAGATTTGGTAGCGCTACCGGGAATCGAACCCGGGTTTTGAGATTGAGAATCTCACGTCCTAACCCCTAGACGATAGCGCCGGTTCATGCACTCATCACCCATCCAGATGACCTGTTGTTTAGCCTAGCGATTTCTCTGCTGCGGGTCAAGCGCTTGCGGCCGTAGCGGCGGGAACCAGACGCCCAGATGCACGAGAATCGGTTGCGTTCGGCGATGCACGGCGGTAGAATAAAATAGAATATGCCACGGCGAGCGATCCTTAGGGTGGGCAGCGATGCAAGGGAATGACCCAACTGTTCGGCTTTTCGGGTGGGGAGATTTTGTTTCGATCTCCTGCCGGCGGGCAACGCACATCGCGCGGGTCGGCGTCAGTGTGATTTTCCTCGCCCTTCCGACGTCCGGCTGGACGCAAGAGACGACCCTCCAGGAATCGGCAGCCCCGCCGGTCGTTACCACCGAGCTTCCCGAAGACGTGCCGTCCCTCGAGCAGCGCGGGGACCTCTACATGGTGCGCAAGTATTACGCTGAGGCCGTGCGCGTCTATCGCAGGCTCACGGAAAAGGAGCCTCGCAACGCGCTCTTTCGCAACAAGCTCGGCATTGCCTACCACCAAATGCAAGACCTCAATTCCGCCCGCAGGGAATATCGCCGCGCGATCGGGCTCAATCGGGCGTACGCGCCCGCGGTCAACAATCTGGCCTCGGTCGAATACGCCCAGAAGAAATACCGCAGCGCCATCCTCACCTATCTGCGAGCGCTCCAATTGACGCCGGGAGACGCCGTCATTTACAGCAATCTCGGGACGGCCTATTTTGCGCAGGAAGAGTTCGAATTCGCGACCCAGAGCTTCCGCTACGCGCTGCTGCTTGATCCGGAGGTCTTCCGGCGCTCCGGGCGGGTTGGCACGATTGTGCAGGCGCGCTCCGACCAAAATACCGCGGTTTTCAATTTCTACATGGCGAAGACCTACGCGAGCACGGGCAACGTGGAGGAAACGCTGCAGTTCCTGCAAAAGGCCTGGGAAGAAGGCTATCCCGACCTCCGCAAAACCATCCTCGAAGAAGAAGCGTTTCGATTCCTTGCCGTGGAGCCGCGCTTCGAGCAACTGCTCGCGCTTATGGAATCCGGCGCGGGCAGCACTGCCACCACTCCCATACGACAGTAGATATTTCCTGAGGCTTCCGGAATCGGAGGAGTCGGGATGCTTACGTGCGCTTGGAATCTCCGTTTCCCGAGGAAGGAAGTGCAGGCGAGGAGACTTCCCGCGGACTCACGAGCTTGAAGCGGCTGATCTCCGGGGGACAATTGATGCGGATGGGAATTCCGAGGAACCCAATCCCGCGGTTCACATAGAGTGAGAGACCCCGTTCCTGGTAAAGGCCGCTCAGGTATTTGAACCGAAACATTCCGATGCCAACAGGGATGCCGCCCCAATCCGCCAGAATGACCTGGCCGCCGCCGTGCGTGTGCCCGGCCAGCGTCAGGCCGATGCCGTGCGGGTGGACGTCCGTAAACGTATCGGGATGGTGGGCGAGCAATACGCGGGGAGTTTCCGGGCCTGCCTCCTCCGCCAACTGGCGCAAGATGCGCTGCGTCCGAATCTGCTGATAGTTGTAAAAGTTTCCTCCGCCTTCATAGCTCGGCCAATCCAGGCCCAGCAGCGCCAGGCGGTCCTGGCCGGAACCCAAATGAATCACTTCGTTCCGGAGCGTCCGGATACCGACGGACTCGATGGCTTCGACTATCTTCACGCCGCCGCGGTGCCGATCGTCGAAGCTGTAGCGGTCCGTCGAGATGTCGTGATTGCCCAGAACGGCGAAAACGCCGAGCGGGGCCTGCAGGTCGGCCAAGCCGCTTACCGTGTCGGGAAGGCTTCCCAGGCTGCGGTCGAGGATGTCACCCGTAATGACGACCAAGTCCGGGCGGAGCTCGTTCGTGACGCTGACGAGGCGCCGTAATTCTTGCACCCGGATGTAGGGTCCCACGTGGAGGTCGGACAACTGCACGACGGTAAGGCCGTCCAGGGAACGCGGCAAATAGGGAATCGGGACCTCATGCTCTTTCGACACGTCGAGATCGTCGAGCGTCCCATACGTGCCGTAAGCGGCTACGCCGTAGATCGCAGGGATGCACAGGCCGGCGCTTCCGGCCAGGAAGCTCCGGCGCGAAATGGCGGGCGCGGCCAAGAGGGCGGGCGCTTCCACCGGGGGCGCTGGCTTCGACAGCCGGACAAATATCCGGCCTGTCAATCGCCCCAAGAAAATGAGGGTCCTGACGATAGCCCAAGCCAGAGCCACCGGAGCGCCGACCAAGAAGAAGAAAAGGATGGTGGCCAGCCAGGCCGTGGCGGGATAAAAAAAGATTTTCAGAATCGGAAGCGGAATCTGCCGCAACGTCCAATACACTTCGCGGACAAAGAACAACGCCAGGGGAACGTTGAGCAGCAGGAGTACGACGCAGAGGATGTTCCGTGTCCGCCGCTGCCGCTCCGGGGTCTTGACCCAATAGAGCACGCTCTGGCGCATCGCCAAGTAGGCGAACAGGTTCAGCAACAGGAATACAACGAGAATAGACTCCCGGAACATCCCCTCACCTCAGAGCAGCTCGCTCCTCACGCAACTGGCCCCTCTTCGCGTATTATAACCTCCGATTGTCTCTCACGCCATAACTCTTTGCTTGAGGATTTGGGCCGAAGCAAATTCAGTCTTTTCTCTTTAACCATTCCCTGAACTGCAGCAATCGGGGGAGGGATTCCCGATCTCTCTGCCGGTTGGCTGCCTCTTTGCTTCGAATGATGTCGTCAAGATGGCAGACCGGAAAGCCATGGACTTCAACGCGCCGCTCCCAGGCATCCTCAAACCGCTCAATTCCGTCCGGAGCGAAGACCACGTCCAAGTCGAAGGGGCCGTTCCGGAATTGAAGGAGGACTTTCCCGCGGCGAACTTCTTCTGCCTGCTGGTCGCTCAAAGGGAACAGGGCTACGTGAAAAGTTTCCCGTGCAGAGTCATGCTCTATTCGAACCTCGGGTTGTCCCGGTATTTCTCATACGCGGCGTTGTAGCCCTGGTTGTAGCCCTCGTAGAAGATGGTGTCATACCAGTTGGAGGGCACGTATTTTTTGAGCGGCAGCTTCTGTCTTTCCTTGGGGACGAGCGGCGAGCCGGCGGAGAAGACTCCCCGCACGCCGACGTAAATCTGGTTGGCCTCTTTCATGAGCTCGTTGTACTGGCCCACCTTCGCCAGCACATGGAGGTAGAGGTCGTTCAGAGCTTCCTGATAGTCGGCCAAGGGAGGCGTAAAGCGCTCTTTGCCGGCGGCCCATCGGGGCAGATCGGCGGAGTCAATGGTAGCGCGATTGCCCCATTCCTGCTTGGTTTCATCCACCAACTGGCGAATTTCGGCCGCCGCGCGCTCCACCGCTTCAATATGGCCCACCACCGATTTCGCTTCCATGCTCGACAGGAAATGTTCTCCCGGAAGCTGGGCGGTCGTATCCGTTCCGCGGGGCGTATCGAACTCCATGCCGGTGATGTCCAGGATGTTGAAGGTCTTGGTCTCGTCGCCGATTCGCGCGGTGACCTCACCTTTCTCCACTTTCTGGACGACCCCCTCGATTTCCGTACCGTCTCGAAAGGTCAATTTGTCCGCCCAGGTTAGGGATGAGCAGACCGCGGCAGAAAGCAGCGCCAGCGATACCAACCGCGCTATGGAAAAAGTTGTCTTCATAACGTCCTCCCTATGCAGTTACCGATAGAGCCCGTCAATGAATCCGGATTTGTCCAGTTCGCTCATGATGCTGTCGTCGTAAAAATCTTCCGCCTTGTACTTCCGCATTTCGTTCGAGTCGTAGACCTGCATCACCCGCCGGATGCCCGCCACGGCCGGGTACGGCTTGCTGGGCTTCTCTACCGCCGCCGCGTAAATCATCTCCCGCAGCCGCGGATCGGTGATCCCCCACCATTTGGCGATGACGCGGAACGTGGCTTCCTTGTCTTTCTTCATTACCGCAATCGCTTCCACCAGCGACCGGATGAACTGGCGGGCGGTTTCGCGGTTGTCCCGCATCCAGCTTCGGGAGGCGATCACCCCGGTTC
>CAYWWM010000120.1:0-7488 GCA_964461735.1 uncultured Solibacteraceae bacterium
CCCCCGGCGCTCACTCGCCGGATCGCGTCGTGATAGAGGAAGATCGTCGGCGCGGTCTTCTTCTGCCACGAAGAGAAGTAAAAGCCGGTCTCGGGATCGTAGTTGTTGACGAGAAAGCCTTCGACCCCCTTCTGGAATTGCGGCAGCAGCGCGTTCTTGGTCGCGGTGTCATTCGAGAGCTTCCAGTACCACCAGAGCACGAACGCCGGCAGGCACTGCACCGCGTCCACCCAGCGAATTTCGCTGATTCCTTGCGCGGCGTAAGGCCCCAGCGCGGGCCGGTACGTCGGCGGCGGCAGGGGGTTCACTTCATAGCCGATGTTCCACGCCCCATCGTCGAACGCATTGCCCGGAGCGGACGTCTGCATTGCGGCGAACCACGTCAGGAAGTTCCGCGCGGCGAGGCGGTAATCCGGGTTCCCCAGCGACTGGTAGGCCGCCAGCAGGCCCATCGAGGCGTAGAGCGCGTTGGCGTCGAAGTTGATGATGCTCGAATCCCAGGCGTCCACGAACGCGCCGTCGCCGCGAATCGCCGCCACTTGCTTCAAGTAGTCGGCGGCCAGTTGCAGCGCCTGCGAATCCGACCGGACAAACACCACCACGGCCGACCGGAAGTAGAAAAAGAACCCGGACGAGAGCGTGTTCTTGGTTCCCGTATGCCGCAGCTCGATCTCGTACAAGCCCGCCGCGTCCCCCGCTCCGTGATTGAGCAGCGTGAACTCGGCCAGCGGCTGCGCGGGATTGGCGTAGAGGTCCAGGTTTTGCCGAAACTGCCCGTTGGCGTAGACGCCGACAATGGCGGAGTCGGGCGTCTTTTGCACTCTCACCTTCACCTGCCCGCCGGCGCCGAGCTGCGGATAGAAGAAGACGCTCGACTGCGCCGCCGTCGTCCAGGCGTAGCCGGTCACCGTGTTCCAGTCGCCCACGAAGTTGTTCGCAGAGTCCGCCAGTGTTCCCGCCGGGCCGAGGTAAAGATATTCGCCGCCGGTCTCCGGGTCATGCTCCAGCAGCTCGATGGTGTGGAAATAGACGAAGACTGCGGGCGGCGCGATCAGCGCCTGGATCGCAACCGTGTGCGTGCCCGCCGCGACGTCCGATTTCAGCAGCACCGCCGCCAGAATCGTCGCGGGGTTCGCGAGATTGAACGGGCCAAGCGGCGCGCCGTCGAGCGTCGCCGTGATCGAGCCCGAGTCGGCGGTTTTCTGGGTCCCGAAATACAAGTCGTGTTCCACGGGCATGTGGTAGGTCAGCGTTACGGAGTTATTGTCGCGCGTGACCCGCAGCGTGCCAATCGGTTTCCAGGGCGTGCGGATCGTCGCGCCGCCGGCGGGAACGGTCAATTGCGAATAGGTGAAGAAGGCGCCGCCCGCGTCGCTCCCGGTTCCGGTGACGGTGATCTCGCCCACGCCGCCGATCTCGAGTAACTGATTGGTCGCGATGCTCCCCATCACGGCGGGATACACCTTGGTCCCGGCCGGCTGCGGCGGCTCGCCCGCCAGCAGCGGGGCCGCCGAGGCCACGGTGGTGTCCACCTCGTAGCCGAAGTCGAGCGCCGTGTAGTTGTTGAGATAAACCGTCTTGGCCATGTTAGTCAGAGCCCGGAGCGTGAGCGACGGGGCCCGATTTGCCCGCTCCCTCACGGTCGCGGCTCGGATTAAATCGTCACGAACACGGTCAAATCCTCGCCCGGGTCCGACGAGCCGACCTGGGTGATTTCGATGGACACGGCCTTGCCGCCCACATCGCCCTTGGCCGCGCCGGAGAGCCACACCGCCTGCGGCGTCGGCCCGCCGGTGATGACGCCGGGGACCAGTCCGGGCGAGCCGTAGGGGACGCCGTCAATCTTGACCTGAATGCCGATCGGCCCTCCGAAGGGGCTTTTGGCGGCCTGCGCGTAGACCACTCCGATGCTCACGCCTTCGGGCAGCATCAGCGGCATGGCGAGGTCCGCGCCGGTGGCCAGCGGCCCGGGAATCTGAATCGTTCCCAATCCTCCGGCCGAGGCGCGCAGTCCCGGCAGCGTGCCGAACAGCGCCGCCGTGATCTCATAGAGCGCCCAGAAGGGCAGCTCGACGGCTTCGGAAGCGCCCGCGAGATTGGTGAAGCGCAGCGCCGCGTGGAGAATCCGCAGCCGCCCCGGACGGAAGTCCACGGTGTGATCCTGGAGCGCGCGCCCCACCGTGAAGCCCGGCGGCAGCACGAAGTGCAGGTTGCGCTCCGTCAGGCGATAGACCGCGGCGCCGGCGTTGGCCGCGCGGGCTTCGGACAATTTCTGCGCGCGCGCCACGGCCAGCGTCGCCGAGGTCGGCGCGGCGCCCTCGACGCCCGGACCGACGATCTTCAGAATCTCCTCGCCGACGTTGAGATAGTCGCCGACCAGCAACTGGGCCTGCGAGGCGACGACGGCCGTCGTGCTCTCGGCGGTCAGAGCGCTTGCCAGCGTGGTTTCGACGCGCTGCAGCTCGAGGTCCGCGAGCAGCGTCAGGTCGCCCGTGCGGTAGTCGGCTCCGCGCGGAATCCGGAACTTCAGCCACAGGTGCCCGCGCGGGAAGACCGAGAGCTCCCACTGCTCCGGCGCCGGTGGAGGCGTTTGCGGCCGCCGCCGCACGGTGGTCGCGATCAGATTCTGCGTCGGCCCCGCGGTGTCGGGATACGTCAGCGCGTTGTACAACTGGAGCAGAAAATCGCGCGTCTCGTCCGGGTTCTCGCTGACCTCGACCACTTCGAACGTTTCGAAGCGGTTCGCTCCGAAGCCGTTCTGCGCCCAGGGGGCGGCGTCGTGCGCCACGCGGACCACGTCGCCGGGCAGCAGCGCAAAGGTCTCGGGGGCGCCGCGCAGCCGGCAGAAGAGGTTGTTGTCGAGGGCGCGCGTGAGCAGGTAATTCCCGACGCGCTCGGCCTGCTGTTGCGGCAGATTGCCGAGGTGCAGCCGCGCCGGAATCACGCGCCCGATGCGCGCCTGCTGCGGCTCGTGGTTCCAGAGCTTGGTCAGCACGGCGAAGTTGTTGTCGAGGTCGCGGAAGACCAGCTCGATGCGGTTCGCCGCCGCGCGCGTGTCCTTGTAAAACGCCGCGAACGATCCTTCGACGACGTTGTCCATGGTGAAGTCGAAGACGCTCGCGCGCGGCTGGTCGAGGCGAAGCCGGATGGCGCCCGCGCTGTCAAGCAGCATGCCGCGGCAGGTGGCGAGCAGCGCCGCGAGCCCCTGGTCGAAGTCGGCCTCTTCGGTGAAGGCGACGTGCGAGACGAAGCGCTTGACGAAGTTCCCGTCGCCGAGGGGATCAATGAGTTGATCGGCGTAGTCGGCCGAGGCCTTGAACGACACCCAGTCCAGGCGCGAGTCGGGCAGCCCGCGCACGCGCGTCAGCAGGTCGGCGATCTGCCAGGCGGGGTTGTCGGAGTAGGCGTAGCCGGTCTGGACGCCTTGCGCGTCAAACAGCCGCACCTTGCGCGTGCGGAACACGCCGACGATGCTCAGCTCCGGGCCGGGCGCGAAGACGTCGAAGGGAATGCGCAGCGCCAGGTACGCCGTGCGTGAGAACGTCAACCCCTGCACGCCCGGCGGCGTAAGCGAGTCCGCCTTCTGGTCGCCCGGCTGGTCGAAGGGATAAAGCGATCCCACGCCCTCGGGGTAGAGCACGTCTTGCGCGCCCGTCTCCGCGACGAACGACGACCGCTCGCCGTCGAGCCCTTTGTGGAACTGAATGTTCTCCGGGTGGGTGACGTCCCACGCCACGCCGTTGACGAACAGCTCTTCGAGCGCGTCCCATTCGCCCTCGCCGAGCGCCAGGAAGAGAACCGTGCGGTCGGCGTCGGTCTCGTCCTTGAGGATCACGTTCCCGCCGACCACGTGGCGGCCGTAGGCCAGCACCATCGGCTTGCCGAGGGAGGCGGTGAGGATGTCCGTGTTGGTGGTGGTTACCGGCATAAGCAGGTATTAGGTGTCAGGTGTTAGGTGTTAGGTGTTAGGTGTCAGATGCTAAGGATTTTTTCGTTCCGCGAACCTGGCACCTAGCACCTAAAACCTAGCACCTGTTTTTCACGGCAGTAACGCCTCGCTCAACGTCCGTTCTGGATGGCGGGGACGGGACTGGCCTTCGACCGATTCGGTCAGCTCGCGCGTGATGTGCAGAAAGCCCGGAAAGCGGTGCTCGCGGCCGCGCGCGCGACAGGAGAGAAAATCCTTGGGACAAACCAAGAAGGGCTGCCCAGTCGCGGGATCGTTGGGGTCCACGCCGCCCACGTAGCCGCAGTTGGAGTCCTTGAAGTCCCAGACGCAAAGGTTCGAGTACTTGCGGCGCGGGATTTCGGTGGCGGTAGGATCGAGGTCGCCTTCGAGCGTGAGCGCGGCACTGCGCTCGTCCACGCGAATCTCGCCGATGCGCCCGCGGAAGAGGATCACGGCTTCGTTGGCCGCCAGGAAGAGGCGCTGCACGGTGGCTTCGACGCCCTGCAAGTCGCTGCGCTCGAGGTCGAGCGTCTGGGCCGTCTGGAGGTCAATGTTCTGGAGCCGCGCGGTGACCGGCTCGACGCGCAACTGCTCGGTCAGCCGGATCGCCGAATCGAGCGCGAGATGCGGCGCATAGGTGTTTCCCTGGAACGTCACCTGGTCCTCGGCAAAGTAGTAATTCGTCCCGCCCACGGTGAAGGAGAGCAGGTGACAGACCTGGTGCTTGCCGCTTGCCAACGCCGCTTGAATGTTTGGGCTTAAGGTTCTCATGGAAGTAGTCAGTAGTCGGTAGTAAGTAGTCAGGAGTAGGTAGTCATTAGCCCGGATTATTCATGAGATTTCGGAGGCGCCTGATCCGGAGCATCGTTTTTCCGTAGCCCAGGCGTTTACGCCTGGGTTGGGGAATCGCACACCGTGTCTAGCCCCCTTCCAGGGGCTTTCCCTTCCGGCGGCGCGGAAGCCCCCTAAAGGGGGCTGCCGAAATCCCTGGCATTCCCACGCCCCAGGCGTAAACGCCTGGGCTAGAGAAAAGGAAAGGCTGGAGTGATTCTCACGGTTCATGAATAATGCAGGTTAGTCAGTACTCGGTAGTCAGTGGTCACTATTGTCAGAAGACAGTGCAGGTCCCTCGTCACTTCGTTCCTCGGGATGACAGTTCATGTGGTAGTGTCTACTCCGGCTACTGAATACTGACTACTGACTACTGGCTCCTCATATCAAATAATCCACGCTGGTCGGCGCTCCGCCCACCACTCTGACGCGATGCATTCCCAGGGCGACGTCGGTCTTGGGACTTTCGCCGGCCGTGAGCAGGTCGTCGAGATAGATTTGCGAGTACGTTCCGTTCACGCGATAGCCGTAGCCCGCGTAGAGGAACTGCTTGCCGTCCACGCCGAGGTCGAGCGCCTGGCTGACGGGAATCGTGGCGAACGGATTGCCGGCGGCAAAGGTCGGATAGAGAAGCATGGCCGCGCCGACGGCCTCGATCAATTGCACGCGGATGGTGTGCTCCTCATTTCCTACTTCTTCGTAGAGCGGCTCCTGATCGAAATAGACCGAGTACTTGCGGTCGGCGGTCTTGTCGTGGAACGTGAAGAAGTCGGTCGTCAGCTTGAGGCGGAACTGCTCGATCGAGTCCCAGTCGCTTTTGGCGCGCCGCTGAAACAGCAGCAGGAACACGCGCCGCGGCGCGGCCTTGCGCCGGAAGAACTCGCGCGCCGACTCGACTCGTCCGCGCAGCACGTTCGCTTCTTTGGTGCGGGTCACCGTGTAATCGGGGTCAATGGGGAATGTGTCGGTAGCTGCCATGATTACCTCAGTGACGAGTGACCAGTGACGAGTGACGAGCAAGAAGAAGAGAAGAAAACCTCATGGCCACAGAGGCATAGAGACGCAGAGAACAAAGTGAAAAGAAATTCCAAATTCCGGATTCCGGATTCCGAAACGATCTTTCCGGATGGTGCCGACGGCCCGGCTTTGCAATTCTGCAATTTGGAATTGCGGAATTGTCGAATTTCCTTCATCTCTGTGCCTCCGAAACGACATATTGATGTCGTTCGCTCCGTGGCATCTTCACCCTCTCAAGGCCCTACTGGCCGCGCCGCCTCTTCGCAGCACCACCAGCAAGCCCTCTTCGAGCGCCTGCGGATTGCGCTTCAGCATCTCGCCGAGGGTCTGCGCGCTGGCCGGTTCGAGCGACACCGAGATGCCAGATTCGGAATGCGGAATCCGGGATCCGGAATTCAGTCCTGCGAGCAAACTGACTCCCAGCCGGTCCACCGCGTCCCGGTTCATCACGAACTCTCCCGGATGCACGATCGCCAACATTCCTCTGTGTCTCTGTGCCTCTGTGGCTACGAATCCGCCGTGCGCGAACTCCGGGATCGGTCCCAACCCGACGAGCTGTCGGCGGCGGTTGCGCTCGTCTTCGGTTTGCTCCAGGGAGCGGAGAATCGCGGAGAAGTAGGGCCACTGGCTCGGCGCCGACTGCGGTCGCACCCACTGCGACTGCATCTGGTTCCAGACTTGCTGCGCCGCGCTCACGGAAGAGGCGAAGTCACGCCGGAAGCGCTGATAGTCTTCGAGGATCTGCGCGAGCTGCGCGAAGCCGCGGTTGGCGATCTCGGCGTCGTGGCGCTTCTCGTTTCCGCCGCCGCCGCGAAACAGTCCGATGATGCCTCCGGCGATGCCGCCGATCACCGCGCCGATCGGCCCGCCCAGGCTGAAACCCGCCAGCGCGCCGCTGCCCAAGCCGCCGAGTGCGCTGACCAGACGGTTGCGGCTCCCGACCGTCAGCCCGCCCAAGAGCGACGCGCCCGCCAGCAGCGTGTTCCCGGAAAACGGTCCGAGGCCGTGCAACGCCGCGCCGCCCGAGCCGAAGCCGGACATTCCTCCTGGGCCGCCCGGCAGCAGCGGCACGATGCCGCCGAGGTTCGCCGTCCACGCGCCGGCCATCTCTTGAACGATGCGCCGGAAATAATCGGCAGCCTCGCGCCAGACGTTCTTCCAGAGGTCGGCGGCGCTGCGCGCGCCGGTGAGAATGCGGCGGAACAAATCGTCGAACTCGCGGCCGCGACGCGCGAGCTGCGCCAGGCTGCTGTTTCGGTCGTTTCGCCCGGGGCCGCTGCCGAGCAGGTCGTCGAACGCCGAGCGCACGCGCCGCACTTCGCGCGCGGCGTCGTCGGCGCCGCTGACGTCAATCACGATGGATACGGTTCTGTCGGGCATAAAACCAGGTGTCAGGTGCTAGGTGTTAGGTGTCAGGTGTCAGAAGAGAGACCATACACTGGGGTTGCGCGTGCAGTTCTTAACCCGGCCAAGCCGGAACCAAACAGGAGGGATTCCGAATTCCAGATTCCGGATTCCGGAAAAAGTTGGGGCGGCTGCAAAATAGCTCTGAAGGCCCGTGAACATTGGGTGAACAAGAATTTGATCATATAGGTACTAACACCTAGCACCTGAAACCTAACACCTGCCTTTCACGGCCCCGCAGCGGGGGCAGATTTTTCCTTTCACCGGCGCGCCGCACTCCGCGCAGG
>CAYWWM010000121.1:0-7479 GCA_964461735.1 uncultured Solibacteraceae bacterium
CGAGCGCCGCGTGCATCTCCTTCACGGTCGGCGTGTCGAGCGCGTTGCGCACCTCGGGCCGATGGATGGTGAGCGTCCAGAGCGGGCCGTCATTCTCGAGCTTGATGTTTTTCCACGCCACGGTGGTCTCCTTCAGGAATCCCAATAGTGGATAGTTCTGCTTGTTCTGTCTTTTGCTATCCACTAACCACTATTCACTAATCACTGCCTTTGCCTCTTCGCGTGTCATCCCGATCCCGCGAAGCGGGAGAGGGGCTTGCCCTTCTGCCCGTTTGGCTGAAAAAAATCCCTTACGGCTTCTTCTCCAGCGGTGGATAGTCATGCACTCCGCGCCCGACTTTGCGGCCCAGCCGCCCGGCGCGCACGTACTGCACCATGAGCGGCGCGGGCCGGTACTTATCACCCAGCGTCTTGTGCAAATATTCCAGGACGTGCAAGCGGGTGTCGAGGCCGACGAGGTCCACCATCTCGAACGGCCCCATGGGGTGGTTGAGCCCGAGCTTCACGGCTTTGTCAATGTCCTTGGCCGAGGCGACGCCCTCCTGCAGCATGTGAAACGCTTCGTTGCCGATGATGGCGTTGATGCGGCTGGTGATGAACCCCGGCGACTCCTTGATGACGATCGTCTCTTTGCCCATGCGCCGGCCGACTTCCTCGGCGACTTGCACGGTCTCGGGAGCCGTTTCCAGCCCCACCACGATTTCGAGCAGCTTCATCTTGTGAACCGGATTGAAAAAGTGCATGCCGAGGAACTGCCGGGGGCGGTGCGTGACGGCAGCCATCTCGGTGATGCTGAGCGAGGAGGTGTTGGAGGCGAGGATCGCACCGCCGGGGGCCGCGCGGTCCAGGCGCGTGAATGTGTCGGTCTTGAGCTTCATGTCTTCCGGGATCGCTTCGATCACGAGGTCGGTGTCCCGCGCCGCCCGCTCCAGGTCCGTCTCGACGACGAGCCGGGCCAGCGCCTGGTCCTTGGCCTCCGCCGCCAGCTTGCCCAGCGAAACGCCCTTCTCCATCTCGGAGCGGATGTTGCCCAGCGCTACCTGCAAGATGTTTTCCGAGACGTCCACCATCGTCGTTTGAAAGCCCCCCAGCGCCGCCACGTGCGCGATGCCGCGCCCCATCAACCCCGACCCGATCACCGCCACTTTCTGCACCATAGTAAATCCTCACTTGTTGGGTTGTCAGAGCCGGGAGCGCGAGTGGCCGGGCACAGCGGCATTCCCTCAATCTACTTGGTCATCCTGAGCGTAGCGAAGGACCTGCTTGACTTCTGACTCCCGAATTCCGAAACAGAAATTAAAGCACATCTTGGAAGAGCTTGCACGGCGGAAAGGGGAGCTGGGCAGTGGGGCAGTTTGAATCGCTTGGCACGCCAACCCTAATGATGTGTTTCAACTGAGACCACGGGTGCCAAGGTTGTGTGATTGCCACTGCCGGGAAGTCATGCGTGTATTCCCGAGGAGGAACTCATGAGGCATGAGGGGTCATAGATTTCAAACTGAGACACTACCCAGAATCGGGTGCAGCTTTAGCCGCTTTGTCGTCTCGAAGCACCGGTGGCTGCCCTGCGATCCGAAGAAGAGGCTTACCGGCGACTGCCGTACAGCAGCAGTTCCTTCCCGTCGGACGTTACGATCTTGTCCAACCGCAGAATCCGGGACCCATCCGAGAAGCGATAGCCGGTGGCGGTGATGACGTCCCCTGCCTTCAGAGTATTCCTGTCCCAGCCGTTCGCCGCCATCCGAGTAATGCTGGGGCCTCCAACTTCCCACTTCTCGACGCTGCCGTCGTTTGCCCGTACGTCCAGCACGATCATCACGTGCGGGTTGCTCCACGTGTACGCCGTCACCGTGCCCTGCACGGTGACGTCCTCCGAACGATTCACCGGCCATCGGTGATGCGCCGACAACGTACCGGCCGCGATGAGAATCCCGATCACTCCGAGTGCGAGCAGTTTCGGCCTGGCTACCATGGCACACCTCCTGCACAATTCTACTGGATAGTCTACAGGACGCAACCGCGGGATGCCAGTCCGGGTTTGACCCAAAATTACGAGCAGACGCTTTCCCCTGACAGCGGGAACGGCCCGCACAGAGACTGCCATCCCGAGGCTCCTTCTTCCCGGGAGCCGAGGGACCTACGAGAAGTGATGGGCTTACCTAGGATTGCCTTCCCAACCTGCAAGTTGTTTTGTGTGCGTGACTAAGCACTACTCATCCCCACTTGACAGGTTTGCAGACAACATCAAACTTTTCACGCTTCGGTAGCGTATGCCCCGCAACCCTTGACAGCCCGTATCGGCTCAATTGAGAATGGGCATCATTCGAAGTCCGCGCCATCGGAAGATTCGGGGTATACGAGGAGGTTTCGATGAGAGAGATTCGGCAGGCTCAGCGTAGAGCAATGGATTCGCGGGAGCGAGAGAAACGCTTTGTATTGATCCTGGCCGCAGTGGCGGCTCTCGCCGCGGGGATCGTGCTGAGCGGCTTCGAGACACTGGGGCGAAGCGCCGGGCAGGCGCGTCTGGTCTCGATCACGCCGCTAGGCCCCGCCAGCGGAATGTTCGAGGGCGAATACTGCCAATGGGTTCCGGCGAGCGCCGCCGAGCCGCTGGCGGCGTCGTTGTGGCAGCAAACGGGCGCGCCACCGCGGGTAGGCGGATCGAGCAGCACGGCCACTCGCGCCCCGCTGCGCGTGATCCACGACCCGCATCCTTCCTACAGCTCCGTGGCCGTAGACCTACGCAACAACGAAGTCGTCATGACGGACGAGAACCTCTTCCAGGTGTTGACCTACGACCGGCTCGCCAACACGCCGCCAACGGCCAGCCTGACCGAGCCGAAGCGCATCATCCGGGGCGAGCAGACCAAGATCGAATTCCAGTGCGGCCTTTACATTGATCCGCAGTCGGGCGACATCTACGCCGTGAACAACGACACCGTGGACACGCTGGTGATCTTTTCGCGCGCGGCGCGGGGCGACGTGCCGCCGACGCGCGAGCTGGCCACGCCGCACGGGACCTTCGGCATCGCGGTGGACGAGCGCAAGCAGGAGATGTTCCTCACGGCGCAGCACTCCAGCTCCGTCTTCGTGTTCCACAAGATGGCGCAGGGCAACGACGAGCCGATCCGCTATCTCCAGGGGAACCGCACGCGGCTCGCGGATCCGCACGGCATCACGCTCGACACGCAGAACAATCTGATGTACGTGGTGAACCACGGCAACCACCGGCTGCACGTCGAAAGCGACACGACGCGGCCCGGGCAGCTCGGCCAGCCGACGCGGCGCGTGGTTCCCGGGTCGGGACAGAGCTTGCCGTCCTCGATCACGGTCTACGCCATTGACGCCCAGGGCGACACGCCTCCGGTGCGCGTCCTCGAAGGCCCTCGCACGCAGCTCAACTGGCCGGCGGGCATCGCGGTGGATCCGGCGCGCGACGAGCTCTACGTGGCGAACGACGCGGCGGACAGAATTCTGGTGTTCCGGGCCTCGACGGCGCAGGGCGACGTGGCGCCGATCCGCACCATCGGCGGCCCGCGCAGCGGCATCAAGAATCCCACCGGAATCTTCCTGGACACGCAGAACGACGAACTCTGGATCTCGAACTTCGGCAACCACACCGCGACAGTCTATCGGCCGACGGCTTCAGGCGACGTCCCGCCCTTGCGCACCATCCGCAGCGGGCCGCGCAACGAGCCGGCCTTGATGATCGGCAATCCCGGCGCGGTGGCCTACGACACCAAGCGCGAGGAAATCCTGGTCCCGAACTGAGTGGCGCACCCGCAGATCGCGGTGTTCGCCAGGCTGGCGGACGGCAACACGCCTCCGGTTCGCAAAATCGAAGGGCAGGCGACCAAGCTCGGACGGACCATGCATTCGATTTCCTATGACGCGGTCAACGACGAGTTCCTCGTGACGCAGCCGTTCTCGCAGGCGGTGCTGGTGTTTCGCGGAGACGCTTCCGGGGAGGTGGCGCCCGTGCGGACGATCCAGGGCCCGCTCACGCGCTTGGAGGACCCGGACAAGGCGGACGTGGACCCGGTCCATAACGAGATCATCGTGCCCGACGGCGACAAGCTGCTGGTCTATCCGCGAACGGCGGACGGGAACGTTGCGCCGTTGCGCGTGATCGAGGGACCTAACACGATGCTGGGAGCCGAGGCGGCGGGCGTGGACCCGATCAACAACATCATCGCCGTAACGGGCTTTGCGGGCCGCCGCGAGAACGGCGACTCCTTCATCCTGGTGTTCAACCGCACGGACAACGGCAACGCCAGGCCGCGCGGCGTCATTCGCGGGCCGCGCACGGGCATCAACGGCACGTTCGGCATCCGGACCTATCCGCCGAAAGGGTGGATTCTGCTGGCCAACTCGGGCCCGAGCTATTCGCTCGATTACGACGGATCGTTCGTCGGCGTCTGGGGCTTCCGCGACAGCGGCAACGTGCCGCCGCGCTGGACCATCGGTGGGCCGTTTCAATTGCTCAAACAACCGCGCGGCATGGACGTGGATGTGGCAAACAAGACCATTCTCATCAGCGACAAGCGCCTGAACGCCGTACTGACGTATTCGTTCCCGGAGATTTTCTGACGAACCCACGGAACCGAATGAGCAAATACGAGGTAATCATCTACTGGAGCGAAGAGGACCAGGCGTTTATCGCGGAGGTTCCCGAGTTGCCAGGATGCGCGGCGCACGGGCTCACCCAGGAAACCTCCCTCGCAAATGCTCAGGAAGCCATCCAATTGTGGCTCGACACCGCCAAAGAGTACGGTGATCCCATCCCCGAGCCGAAAGGCAGGCGGTTGATTTTCGCTTGATCTACCGGAGCGGAGCACTCATGTGCTATGCTTTCTGATTGATTCTTCCCACCAGATCAAATTTATGACCGTCTTGTTCTTGGATATCGGAACTCACGACATCTATTCATGATGGAGGGGGAGAGCATGAAAACCCTATTTCGCATCGTTCTGCCCATCGCGTTCGCCTCCGTGATGGCCGCTCAGACAACCCCAACGACAAGGCCGCCGATCATTGACATGCATATGCACACGGCGGAGAGGGTTCAACTTGGCTCGGACGGAAGGCCGCTGCCGCTGGGATGCAGGCCTCTACCGTGCGAAAGCCGCCCTTCCACGCTGAGTGCTGACACCGATGTCTTGGAAGCCACGCTCGAAGCCATGAAGAAGTTCAACATCGTGAAAGGTTTTCTCAGCGGCAGGCCATTGGAGTTACTTGACAAATGGGTAAATGCTGCTCCCGACCGCTTTTTCCCTTCGATTTGGTGGACTCGTGACTTTCCCGATGTAAACGAACTCCGCGAGGGATACAGGGCTGGGAGGCTCAAAGGAATGGGTGAAATCGGTACCCAATACGCGGGCATCGCTGCCAACGACCCACGGATTGAACCTTACTTCGCGTTGGCCGAGGAATTCGATGTTCCTGTGTTGATCCATTTGGGAGGAGGCGGCGCTCCAAACCCCACGTTGCGCATTTCCATCGGACGTCCCTTGCTGCTCGAAGAGGTACTCGTTCGCCATCCGAAGCTGCGCATCTCCATAGAGAATGCGGGGCACCCGTTCTTCGAAGAGATCGTTGCGCTCATGGGCCAGTACCCTCAGGTGTATGCGGACGTTTCTACAATTACCTGGTTACGTCCCCGTTCAAGCTTCCACCGGTACCTAAGGAACTTGATGGAAGCCGGCTTGGGCAAGCGGATCATGTTCGGTTCCGATGCAGTAGACCAGCTCGACGCGATCCCGCTGGCCATCGAAGCCATCGAGTCAGCCGACTTCCTCACCGCCGAGCAGAAGCGCGATATTTTCTACAATAACGCCGCCCGGTTCCTCCGACTGGATTAGTCTTCCCAATCCAAGGTCGGGAACTCGGCTCCTCAACAGGTTCTACTGGATCGGCGTTGCCTGCGCCGGCGCAACTATCTGCCGGAAGCGGGTGAGGATCGCGAGCGAGTCCACGGGTTCGAGCGCGACGGCGCCCATCGAGTCCTCGACGTACTCGGGGCGGCGCGTGCCGACCAGGACCGAGGAGACGCCGTCGAGATTCAGCAGGACATTCGTGGCCATGCGGCTGAGCGAAACTTCCGTGTTAGGGCCGTCGGGATAGCCTGCGAGCTTCACCTTCGCGCGAATTTCGTCGGAGACCGACTGCTGCGAGCTGCCGACGTAGCGCGCGATCTCCTCAAACACCGCCGGTAGCGTTTTCGCGAAGCGGTTCCACCAGTTATCCCATTCGGGTTTTCCGCCATAGAGCTGCTGGCACTCGGTGGCCCAGCGCTCGATCGGCATCACCACGTATTCATAGAACGCCTGCTCCCACTGCGCCGGGGACTTGACCTGCGGGACGATGGTTCCGAGGTAATGCGCGATGCCCTTGCCTTCGCCGTACAGCAGCGGGATGCCGTGCTGCTGTTCGAGCTCCTGCTCCATGCGCCACGCCGGTTCGAGGATTTTCTGCAACTGCTCCACGCCCGGCGGCGGCTGGCCGGCAGGCAGGAAATCCGCCAGGCGGATCATGCGGTTGCCGAAGAAGGCGTTGAGCGGGCGGTTCAGGAGCACGCCCAGGCCCTTCTCTTTGGCGAATGCGAGGACTGTTTTTCCGCCGTTGTTCGGTTCGAGCGCGCCGCCGCTCTCGTAGAGGTTGAGCGGCAACTGCACGACGCGGAAATGATGGTTGGGCGACACGGATTCGGCCGCCTGCCAGCAGCGCTCCACGCTGGTTCGCGTCGGGGCAGCGGCCGGCGCGGGAAAATTGTTGGAGCTGATGCCGTACCAGCGAATCCGTCCCTTGGCCACTTGCTCTTCGAGAAACCGGAAGGCCTCGCGCACGCGGCGATAAAACTCCTCGCGCTCGGCGTCGCCGACGGGCTTGTGGTGCGCCTGGTCCTCGAGAAAATACTCGGGATTGTGAAGCAAGTACACATCCGCCATTGTGAGCCTCATGCGAGCGAGGCTCATCTCGATCTGTGTCTCGAGAAACTCCGGATGAATCGAATGCCAGATGCCGTCGCCGTAGTGGACCACTTCGGGAAAATTGCGGCGGCGCGCCAGCGTCATGTTCTGCCCCTGGATGTAGCCGCCCTTGGTCACGACAATCACGCGGTCGCGGGGGAAATCATTGAGCACGTCCTGGAGCACGCGCCCGACGAGCATCTCCGAGCGCCCGTCGCCGTAGTTGGCGCTGGTGTCAATCAGGTTCCCGCCGCGTTGGAGGTAGTCGCGCAGCGCAGCATCGTGCTGGGCGTTCCCTTCCAT
The DNA here is from genome assembly GCA_964461735.1 of uncultured Solibacteraceae bacterium. Classification (GTDB taxonomy): domain Bacteria; phylum Acidobacteriota; class Terriglobia; order 2-12-FULL-54-10; family 2-12-FULL-54-10; genus CAYWWM01. Next base: position 7,272 of record CAYWWM010000121.1, read on the forward strand.
CACGCGATAGCAGCCGAAGCCCAGCGGATGACACGCCAGCCCCGTGCTGCCGAACGGCCGAAGATGGTTTGAGGACGGGTCTGTCATGATTCTCCAAGCCGTCTGATGGAAATCTATTTTTGCGCGGTCATCCTGAGCCCTTCGCTTGTCATTCTGAGCCCTTCGGCCCTGAGCTAAGCGAAGGGGCTGCTTTTCCTGGCCTGCCTCA
>CAYWWM010000122.1:0-3812 GCA_964461735.1 uncultured Solibacteraceae bacterium
AAGCCCGCGAGGCGTTCGCGGAACAGTTCACGGCGCTCGCCGACGCCGGAGCCGACCTGATCGTGCTCGAAACCTTCTACGATCTCAGCGAGCTGCAAGAAGCGATTGCGGCGGCACGGGCGGTATGCGATCTTCCGGTGCTGGCGCAGGTTACGATTGACGATGACGGCAACATGCCCAGCGGCACGCGCCCGGAAGACTTCACGCGCAAGCTGCACGCCGCGGGTGTGGACGCCGTCGGACTCAATTGCAGCGTCGGCCCGAAGGTGATGCTCGAAACCATCCAGCGGATGGCGCCGCTCAGCAGCGCGCCGTTGACCGCGCAGCCGAACGCGGGCCTGCCGATGAATATCGGCGGGCGCAACATTTATCTTTGCTCGCCGGAATACATGGCCGGGTACGTGGGACACTTCATCCGCCACGGCGTCAAGATCGTGGGCGGGTGCTGCGGGACGACGCCGGAGTACATCCGCGCCGTGCGGGACGCAGTGCGGGCGGCGCAGCCTCCCCGGCCGCGCGTCGCCGTCGGTGCCGTGTCTGCGGCGGCTCCCGCCGCGTTGGCGCTCGAAGCGGTTCCTCTGGCAGAGCGGTCGCGCCTGGCGCGCAAGCTCGCGCAGGGCGAGTTCGTGCTGCTGGCGGAAATTCCTCCGTCGCGCGGTTGCGACCCCTCCAAGGAAATCGAAGGAGCGCGCTACCTCGCCGCGAACGGCATTGACGCCGTCTACGTTCCCGAGGTAGAGCGCGCCAGCGGCCGCATGAGCGCCCAGGCTCTAGCGCAGTTGATTCAGAGTCAGGCGAACATCGAAACCGTCCTGCAATACAGTTGCCGCGACCGCAACATCATAAGCATTCAGGCGGACCTGCTCGGGGCCTACGCGCTCGGGCTGCGCAACGTGGCTCTGCTCACCGGCGAATTGCCGACCACGGGCGATTTCCCCGACGCCACGGCGGTGTTCGACGTGGACTCCATCGGCCTGACGAAGATCGTGGCGGACCTCAACCGCGGCCTCGACATCGGCGGCAATTTCCTCGGCAACCAGACCGGCTTTCTGATCGCCATTCTGGGCAACCCCACCGCGGCCAATATGAACCAGGAATGGGAGCGGCTGGAGGCCAAGGCCCGCATGGGCGCGGAATGCATCGTCACCTTGCCGGTCTTTGATCTCGACCGGCTTGACCGCTTCCTGGAGCGCGTCCGGAGTTGGGGCCTGCCGGTCATCGCGGGCGTCCATCCGCTGACCAGTTACCGCAATGCCGAGTTTCTCGCCAATGAGTCGCAGATCGCCATCCCGGAGGCGATCCGGCGGCGCATGCAGGCCGTCGAGTCGGGCGAAGCGGCGCGCGCCGAAGGAATCCGCATCGCCCAGGAACTGGTGCAGGCGCTGCGCAGCCGGGTGCGAGGAATCCGCGTCACGGCCCCCTTGGGACGCTACAGCACTGTCGTCGAGGTGTCGCAGGCGCTCGCGCCCGTAACTTCGGTTCGCAGCGCGGCTGCCGAATCGGATAGAATCTAAAGAAGGACTAGGAAGGAGGTAGTGTCTCAGTTTTGACGAAAGGGCATCCCGGCAAGCCGGGATGCCGCAAGAGCGCCGCCACACGCGCAGGGCTTCAGCCCCTGAGGGATTTTCCTCAGCGGTTAAAACCGCCCCCAGAACTCACCGTTCCAGCACGGTTGAAACCGTGCCCTTACGGCGCAAGCATGCCATTGAGACACTACAGAAAGGGAGATCAGGCCATGAAGCCACTCAGCAGGGTTGCCAAGAATGCAGGACTTGCGGTCGTCGTTGTGTTGTTCGCATTCGACGCCTGGGGCGGGACCATTTCGGGCGTCGTCAAAGATCCCTCTGGGCAAGCGTTCCGGGGGGCCTTCGTGCAGGCCCAGAACGCCAGGACGAAGATCACGACGCACGTCTTGTCGGACCGCCAGGGGCGCTATCGCGTGGAGAACCTGCCGCCGGGCGAGTACGCGGTTCGCGCCAAGGCCACCGGGTTCAAGAGCGACCTGCGCAGCGGCGTCACGGTTGCTGCGGCGGGAGCGGCGTCGCTCGATTTCACGCTGCAGCCGGACCTGGTTCGCTGGAGTGATTTGTCTCTCTATCAGGCGTGGCAACTGCTGCCGGCGGGCCGCGGGAAAGAACTCCTGCAGCGGCAATGCTCCGCCTGCCACGGCCTGCAAACACGCATGGCGGCCACGCGCCGCGACGAGGCCGGATGGTGGCGCGCCATCAACTACATGCGGGAATCCGAGAAGCCCCGCCTGGGGACGCGCGTCAACGATCAGGATGCGGCCGCGCTGGTCTCCTATCTGACGGAGATGTTTGGCGTGGATTCCAGCCTACCGCGCCCCACCGAATTGCCGAAATACCAGCAAACGCTGCGGTCCTTCCGCGACGAGGCCCTGAAAATCGTCTACGTCGAGTACGAGATGCCGGGGCCGAACCGCCATCCTTTCAGCGCGACTCCCGACAAGGACGGCTACCTGTGGCTGCCCTACTTCGGGCGGGCCAACGCCATTGGGCGGCTCGACCCCAACACCGGCGCGATTGAGGAATTCCCTGTTCCGCACCAGGGCACGGCGGGAATTCATACCGCGGTTCCCGCGCCCGATGGCAGCGTCTGGATCGGTGAGCAGGCTTCGAACAAAGTCGGCAGATGGGACCCCGTCACGAAGACGGTTACGGAATATCAGGACCGCTACAAGCCCGGGCTGGAGGGATTCGAGGACGGCGGGTCGAAGCACACCGTGCGCGTGGATCATGCGGGGAAAGTCTGGGGGACGGCGGTGGGTTCCATCCTGACCGCGTTCGATCCGAAGACCAGAGAGTTCGCGCATTACTCGGATGTGGTATCGCCCTACGGCGTCGTGATTGACCGAGACGGCGATCCCTGGTTCGCGGAATACAGCACTACCGGGAAATTCGGGAAGGTGGACCAGAAAACGGGCAAGGTCATGAAATGGGCACCGCTCACCCAAGGCGGCTGGCCTCGGCGCATCGAGATTGATTCCAAGGGCATCGTTTGGGTGGCGCTCTTTCGCGGCGGCAAGTTGCTCCGCTTTGACCCCAAGACGGAAGCGATCCGGGAATTCCAGTTGCCCGGACCCAGCCCGACGCCCTATGCTCTGGGGATTGATAAGGAGGACTACGTCTGGTATTCCTCAGACGAAATGGACACGGTCGGGCGCCTCGATCCCGCGACCGGCGAGGTCCTCGAATTTCCGTACCCCTATTCCGAGAACATGATGAAGGAGTTTTTCCTCGACGCGCAAGGCCGCATGTGGTACGGCTCGCCCCCGAATAATCGGGTGGGATATTTTGTCTATCAAGGCGGGAACGGGAACCGGTAGAACGACCGTGGTAGCCACGGCAGGGCCTTCGTGTAGCGCCAGCGTCTCGCTGGCTCCATTTGCCGCTGCGGTTGACCCGCGTTCCGCTATAACTAGGCCGCAGTTTGGGGGGATTCTCAAGCCAAAGGAGGCACCGATGCGACTTCGGGTAGAGATTCCTGTCCTGTTTTTGCTGCTAGTTCAGTTTCCCCAAGAGGGCTTCGCTCAAGAACGCCAGCCGATCATCGATATGCACATGCACGCCTCGAATGTCCAGGTCGGGTCTGATGGAAAGTCGCTTCCCGTTCCATCGCGCTGTTTTCCCGGTCCTTGTGAAGGTAGGCCTGCCGCAGCCGCGACAGAAGAAGAGGTTCTTCAGATGACGCTTGCTGCGATGGACCGGCACAACGTCGTACTTGGCTTCTTGAGTGGCTACGATGCGTCTCCTGATTCATTGAAGCCGAATTGGGATCGCGTTCAAGCATGG
>CAYWWM010000122.1:3912-7478 GCA_964461735.1 uncultured Solibacteraceae bacterium
ACATTTCGAACATCAGCAGGAAATCCGCTGTGGCTTGAAGAAGTCCTGGCCCGTCAACCAAACCTCAGACTTTTCGTCGAAAATTCCGGCTTCCCGTTCACGCAGGAATGGATCGCTTTATCATATCAGTATCCGCAGCTTTACGGCGAAGTTTCGACGGCCACTTGGATCGTCAATCGAAACGCCTTTTATAGCCATCTCCGCACTCTCGTTGAATCGGGCCTTTCGAAACGCATTATGTTCGGTTCCGACCAAATGCAATGGCCGGAGACCATCGCGCTAGCTATTGAAGCCATCGAGACGGCGGATTTCCTCTCCGAAGAACAAAAACGGGACATTCTCTATAACAATGCAGCGCGCTTTCTTCGGCTCAGCGACGAGGACATCGCGAGGCATCATGGAAACAGGTAACTTGTAGCCACGGCATGCTGTTTGTGCCGTGGGTAGTTGCGGCAGATCAGACATTCCATGCCCGACAACGCAAATCCCAAGCCGAAACCCGACCTGACCTTCGAGAAGGGTCTCGAACGGCTCGAAAAGATTGTCCAGGAACTGGAGAAGGGCGAACTGCCGCTCGAACGCTCGCTCGAATTGTTTGAAGAAGGGATGAAGCTCTCCGGCAACTGCCGCAGACAGCTCGAAGAGGCCGAGAACAAAGTCGAGCTACTCGTCAAGCGAGCGGGCAAGATCGTCGCGGAGCCGTTTTCACCAAGCGAGGAAGAGCCGCCAGCTTAAACTTCCGTGTCCCTCCAGGCCTACTTAGAACAACAACGCGCGCGGGTTGACCAGCAGCTCGACCGTCTGGTGCCGTCGGAAACCGAGGCCCCGACTACGCTGCACCGCGCCATGCGCTACAGCCTGTTCGCGGGCGGCAAGCGCATCCGGCCGATCTTTTGCCAGGAGGCGGCGCAGTTGGTATCGCACGATCCGGGGCCGGACATCGAGCCGATCAGTTGCACGCTCGAACTGGTGCACACCTACTCGCTGATCCATGACGACCTGCCGGCGCTCGACAACGACGACTACCGGCGCGGCAAGCCGACCTGCCACAAAGTGTTTGGCGAGGCCATGGCGATCCTGGCCGGCGACGCGCTGCTGACGCTGGCGTTTCAGGTGCTGGCAAATTTGCCGAGGACGGACGCGGCGGTCAAGTCGGACCTCGTCGCGGAGCTGTCCCGCGCGGCGGGGACCGTCAGAGGGATGATCGGAGGCCAGGTGGCCGACCTCGAAGCCGTGAACGGCCCGATCAGCGCCGAGACGCTCGAATACATCCACAGGTCGAAAACTGGCGCGCTGTTCTGCGCCTCGGTTCGCTTGGGCGCCATCGGGGCGCGGGCCACGGCGGAACGATTGGCTGCGCTCACCTGTTTCGGCGAGAACGCCGGGCTGGCCTTCCAGATCGTGGACGATATTCTGGATGTCGAAAGCTCGACCGAAAGCCTGGGCAAGACCGCCGGAAAAGACGCTTTGCAGAAGAAGGTCACTTACCCGGCTCTGCACGGCCTGGACCGGTCCAAGCAAATGGCGTCGGACTACATTGAGCAGGCAACCACGGCGCTCGAACCGTTTGGAGCGCGGGCGGCGCGGCTCAACGAGCTGGCTGCATTTCTGGTTTCCCGAAAGGCGTAGACCATTTTTATAGATGGGGAGATAGCGAAGACGTGCAGGTCCCTCGTCGCTGGCGCTCCTCGGGATGACGTACAGTAAGAGAGAGACGGATGCGTGAAACAGGCAAATTATCCGCTGCCCCGGCCGCCGCCCGGCGGTTGCGCTTGGACCGCTTCCTGGTAGAACAAGGATTAGTCGAGACGCGGCAGAAGGCCCAGGCGATCATCATGGCCGGGCAGGTCCTCGTGGACGGCCAGCGCATGGAGAAGGCCGGCGCTTTGGTGCAGCCGGACGCCGCCGTGGAAATCCGCGAAGCCTCCCGCTATGTCGGCCGCGGCGGGCTGAAGCTCGAAGCGGCGCTCGATCGCTTCGCCTGGGAGGTGGCCGGGAAGGTCTTCCTGGACATCGGCTCCTCGACGGGCGGCTTCGTGGATTGCCTTTTGCAGCGCGGAGCGGAGCGCGTCCACGCCGTGGACGTTGGCGACGGGCAGTTGCACTGGCGCCTGCGGCAGGACCCGCGCGTCCGGCTGCTCGAAGGCGTGAACGCCCGCTACCTCCACTGGGGACAGATCGGCGAAACGGTGGACGGAATCACGATGGACGTTTCCTTTATTTCGGCTACCATGATTCTGCCGCTCCTGGTACAGTTTGCCAGACGCGGGACCCGGCTGCTGGTGCTGGTGAAGCCGCAGTTCGAGGTCGGAAAAGGGCAAGTGGGAAAAGGCGGCGTGGTGCGCAACGCAAGCCAACAGGCGGCCTCCGTGGCCAAGGTGCGGCAGTGCGCCGCCGGCTTGGGGTTCGTAGGTTTGGAGGATTTTCCCTGCCCGCTGCTGGGGGCAGAAGGCAATCAGGAGTTTTTCCTGAGCGGGACCTTCCCCGGCCAGTAAAGCTCCAGCCGCCACAAAGGGTTTCCTATGGCGATCCAGGCGATCCATTCCATCGGCATTATCTCGAAGCCGCGCCGCCAAGCGCTGGAGCCGATCCTGCCGACTTTGCTGACCTGGCTGAAGCAGAGAGGAGTCCAGGCGCTTCTCGACGAGGAGACCGCTTCTATACTGAGTTCGGCATTGAAGGCCTCCGATGTCCCGGTGCTTCCGCGGAGCGAGCTGCCCTCGAAGTGCGACCTGATTCTGGTGATGGGGGGTGACGGGACGTTGCTGGCGGCTGCGCGGGGTGCGCACGGATGCGACGTTCCGATCCTGGCGGTGAATCTTGGCAGCCTAGGGTTTCTGACTGCGGTAACGGTGGGCGAGCTCTATGACAGCCTGGAGGTAGTTCTTAATGGAAAACATCAAGTTGAATACCGTAAGGTGCTGCAAATAAATATGCTTCACGAAGGACTGCTGGTCGAAACCTATCATGCTCTGAACGATGCCGTACTAAACAAGGGCGCGATTTCCAGGATGCTGGATTTTGAAACCTACGTGGATGGCCAGTTTGTTACGCTGATCCAGGCGGATGGTGTCATCGTTTCGACACCAACTGGCTCGACCGCCTATTCGCTTGCCGCCGGGGGACCGATTGTACACCCTTCGGTCGAGGCGTTCCTGGTAACCCCGATTTGCCCGCACACGCTGACCAACCGCCCGCTGTTGGTGCCGGACCGCTCGCGGATCGAGGTCGTGGTCAAGACCGAGGCGGAATCGGTGTTCCTGACCGTGGACGGGCAAGTGGGCCACGAACTGCATCACGAAGACCGCATTGTGTGCGAACTCTCCCCCAGCCGGATTGGGCTGGTCCGGCCGCCGCAGAAGGGCTTTTTCGAGGTTCTGCGGAGCAAGCTGAAATGGGGCGAGCGGGGCGAGCGGTAGAGAATTTCCCTTCCCTTTTGAACAAATTTCGTGCTCCCCAATTTTTGTAACGATTTTTTGGAACCATTTGGGCAGGCTATCCGTCTATGAGTACATCCCCGTTACTAGGCGGGCGCTCACCCCAGCCCGATTTGATAGCGCCCGCCT
>CAYWWM010000123.1:0-7476 GCA_964461735.1 uncultured Solibacteraceae bacterium
CTTCTCGATCTCGACCCCTCCGCCTCCGCCCCCCATAAACACCGGAGCGGCGCGTGCGCGATCCAGGACGATTCCGAGATACAGCTCGCGCTCGATGGGCAGCGTCTCTTCAACCAGCACCCGCCGCACCAACTGCCCCTCCGGCCCGGTCTGGATCGTCACGAGCTTCTTGCCCAGAATCGAGGCCGCCGCCGCGTGCGCTTCCTCCGGCGTCTTGGCGATTTTTACCCCGCCCGCCTTGCCGCGCCCGCCGGCGTGGATTTGCGCTTTGACGACCACTTCCCGGCCCATCCTCTGCGCAATCGCCCGCGCGGCGTCGGCGCTTTCGGCCACATCACCTTCCGGCACGGCTACGCCGAAGCTCTTCAGAATCTGCTTGGCTTGAAATTCATGAATCTTCATGGCTCAACCGGCTAAAGAAAAAGTACTATATAGAATGGCCGGAGCAATTGCAACCGAAGCAAAGGAAGCAAAGGAAGCAGAGGGGGCATAGGAACCAGGCGAGTTTGCTGCCTGCGCATCTTCTGTCTCCTACGCCTCTTCTACTTCTGTGGGCACGAAGGAAATCGAATGGCTCCGAACGACAATCTCCTGGTGCAAGCGATCCGGCAGGTTGTGGCGCGGCGGAGCCTGACGCGCGACGAGGCCCGGGCCGTCATGGAAGAAATCCTTTCCGGAGCCGCGCCGGTTCACCGCATCGGAATGTTTCTGGCGGCGCTCGCCGCCAAGGGCGAATCGGTGGAAGAACTTATCGGTTTTGCCCAGGCCATGCGCGCTAAAGCCTCCGTTGTCCGGCTTCGCCTTCCCGTGGAGGAGGATCTCTCGGGCACTGAGCGCGACTCCTTGGTGGACACGGCGGGTACGGGCGGCGACGTGAGTGGGACGTTCAACATCTCGACCGCCACGGCGCTCGTGGTGGCCGGCTGTGGCGTGCGCGTTGCCAAGCATGGTAACCGCTCCATTTCAAGCCGCTGCGGGAGCGCCGACGTGATCGAAGGCCTCGGCGTGAATCTCAACCTCTCGCCCGAGCAGGTGGGCCGGTGTATTGACGAGGTCGGCATTGGGTTCCTGTTCGCCCCGGCTTTTCACAGCGCGATGAAGCACGCCATGCCCGCGCGCCGTGAGCTGCGGGTCCGCACGGTGTTCAATCTGTTGGGGCCGCTGTGCAATCCCGCCGGGGCGAACGCGCAGGTGGTCGGCGTAGCGGACGGCAAGCTGGCCCCGCTGGTAGCGCGCGCTCTGGCGGAGCTCGGCCTACGCCGCGGCTTTGTGGTTCACGGCGCTGACGGCCTCGACGAAATTACCAACACCGGCGAGACTTACGTCGCCGAAATCGTCGTCGGCCGCGTCACCGAGAGGGCGCTTTGTCCGGAGGACCTCGGGCTGGCGCGTTGCACGCTCGCCGATCTGCTCGGAGGCGACGTCGCAGAGAACGTGCAGATCATTCACGAAATCCTCCAGGGAGAGCGCGGGCCGAAACGCGATGTGGTTCTGATGAACGCCGCCGCCGCGCTGGTGGCCGCCGGCCACGCGCCCGATTTCCGCGATGGCGTCCGCACGGGCGCCGAGTCCGTTGACTCCGGCGCTGCCCGCCAGAAGCTCCTCGCGCTGGCGGAGTTCACGAACCGCGCGGCGACAGCCTGACAGTGACATCGGCGGATGCCCGACGAGAGGAGCTTGAGGCGACCGCCAGAGGAGTGTGTGCCAGAGGAGTGTGTGAATGTCCGTTCCAAATTTGAAAGGCAATTATTCCTTCCTGCCGGCCATTGAAGCCTTTTCCGCCGGCGCGGCCGCGATGGAAGGCTACGAAGTGGTGCACGTAACGTTTGCCGTGCCGCCGCCGCTTCAGAAAGGCTTCGAGATTGTGGACCGCTTTCTGCGCAACCGGCAGTGGCCGCCGCAGGCGCTCTGCGGCGTCGAGTTGCGCTCGCCCCGCCCGATGACGCTCGCGGAATTCGAGTCATTCAATCGCGGGTATGTCGAGCTGCTGAAGGAGCGGGATATTTTTGTAGCGGGAGCGAACCCGGTGGCGCGCACCAACGTCGCGCCGGTGCTCGACCCGCCCGCCGAAGCCGAGCTCTACGCCTTCAGCTACACGATGCCTTCGCCGGATGCCCCCGCGACCTTTGTCATCGCCGGCGGCGGCGACCGGATCATCCAGAGTGAAAAGAAGGATGCCCCCGATATTGTCGGCCGCGGCAACGTCTCGATGGACGGGATGCGCGAAAAGGCGAGCTTCGTTCTAGGGTTGATGGAAAAGCGACTCGCCGGTCTGCGGGCCGACTGGGAGCAAGTGACCGCCGTAGACGTCTACACCGCGCATTCCATCTTCCCTCTGCTCGAGCCGTTGCTCCTCCCGCGCCTCGGCCGCGCCCAAGCGCACGGCGTCCGGTGGCACTTCGTGCGCCCTCCGGTCCAGGGCATGGAGTTTGAGATGGACGTGCGGGGCTGCCGCCAGGAGTGGGTGTTTTATCAATAGCCAGACACAATTCGATCCGCAGATTTCACAGAATGTTGGCATGCCCAGCAGCTAGAAATGTCTACAGGTTTATTTCTACATTTGCGCAATTTACGGGTTTTAATTCCTACTTCCGCCCTGCTACCAATTCCAAGAAATTCTTGAGCAACTGCGGCCCCGTGGTGGTCAGGATGGACTCCGGGTGGAACTGCACCCCCTCGATGGAGAGTTGCTTGTGGCGCAGGCCCATGACCACGCCATCGGCCGTGGTGGCGGAGATTTCGAGCGGCTCCGGAATGTTGCGCGCGTCCACCACCAGGGAATGGTAGCGCGCCGCGGGGAACGAGCGCGGGAGGCCGCGAAAGATCGTCTTGCCGTCGTGCGTCACCTCCGCCGTTTTGCCGTGGACAAGCGACGGAGCCGCGACCACCTTCCCTCCAAACGCCTCGCCAATCCCCTGATGCCCCAAGCACACGCCGAGGATCGGGACCTTGCCGGCAAAGTGCCGGATCGTTTCCATCAGGATTCCGGCGTCAGCAGGGCGCCCCGGGCCAGGCGAAAGCACTAGCGCTTCGGGCCTGCGTGCCTCGATTTCCCGCAGCGTCACTTTGTCGTTGCGGCGCACTTCGAGCTCCGCGCCTAATTCCCCCAGTAATTGGACGAGGTTGTAGGTAAACGAATCGTAGTTATCGAGGACGAATATCATGGGAGGAAGTGGCTATTCGTTCGTCTCTGCGACACAAACTCCTACGCAGCGTCGCGTGTTCCGCCGGTTCAGCCATAGGGAAGTTTACCATGTAGCGTTGTGAGTAGTCAGCGGTTCGCCGAGCACAGCCCCCCGCAGCCGCAGTCCTTAGGAGCGCCCAGTTCCCGATTCCGATTTTCGGTTCCAAAATTCCCCGTAGAATCGTATACTGAACGACGAAACGACGATCTCCGCCGCCTGCAGGAAAGGGAGAAGGGAAGTCACGAATTTGTGCGGGCAATATACTTTTTGCCGATGAGGGGGTGCGTATGAAGTCGAAAGAGGCACTGTTAGGGGGGTGGTTGCTTTTTTGCGCCGGCGCGGCGTTCGGCCAGGGTCAGGCTGAGGAGGGACCGGCGACCGACACCATCGCCCCCAACATTCCCGGCGTGGTCGCCGGAGGGACGAAGGTTCAATTCATCAAAGAAGGCTTTGACGGCACCGAAGGGCCGGTCGCTATGCCGGACGGCACGGTGATTTTCACGGAAACCCGCGGCAACCGTATCACTCGAATTGACCACGATGGCAAGACCTCGACGTTCATCGAGCCTGCGGGCGGCCCCAACGGCCTCGGCTTCGACTCGAAGGGCCGTCTGATCGCCATCCAAACCGAGCCCAAGGCCGGCATCGCAGTGCTCTATCCCAAGGGCAGCGAGACGTTCCTGGCCAGCGATTTCCAAGGCAAGCCGTTCACACGGCCCAACGACCTGGTCGTGGACAAGAAGGGCGGCGTCTATTTCACCGACCCCGATCCCCAGCGCGTTTATTATGTTCCTGCAAGTGGGAAGGCCGTGCTGGCTGCGGACGGCGTCAAGGATGGAATCACTCGGCCAAACGGCATCCAGTTAAGCCCCGACGAGCGGACGCTTTACGTCAATGATATTCGCGGCGAATACTTGGTCGCCTACGACGTGCAGCCGGATGGCTCGCTGCGCAACCGCCGCAACTTTGCGAAGTACGTTGGCGTAGCGAAGAGGCCCGAAGGGGGATTCGCCAGCGGCGCCGACGGCTTGGCCGTGGACAGCGCTGGGCGCGTGTACACCACCTCGAACGGCGGCGTGGACGTTTTCAGCCCGCAAGGCCGGCATCTGGGCACGATTCCCGTCTCGAAGCATCCCCAGAACTTGGCCTTCGCCGGCCCCGATAAGAAAACGCTCTACCTGGTCGGCCGTGGCGCAACCTTCAAGGTCCAAATGCTCGCTCAGGGATACTTGGGCCGCGTGAAATAATGGTACGGGTAGGCGCGGCATGCCTTTGAGCCGTGGGCAAGTTTGATCTAATTTCTGTCGAATTTCTATCGGAGGGGGGGCATATGAGATCACTCGTTACATTCGTAATGGCTTGGAGTTTTCTTGGCTCAGTGACCGTGTTGGGCCAGGTAGCGCAGGGAAATCCCGCCCATGACACGCTGGCCACGGCTATCCCGGGCGTGATTGCGGCCGGCACCAAAATTGAGTTTCTCGAAGAAGGCTTCGCGAGTACGGAAGGTCCGATCGCGCTTCCGGACGGGACCATGGTGTTCACGGAGACGGCTCGGGACCGCCTGATGCGGATTGATCCGGACGGGAACCGCTCCCGGTGGCTTTTCAACACCGGCGGCGCCAACGGCCTCGCCTTCGACTTGCAGGGCCGCCTGATTGCCGTGCAGACTATCCCGGGGAAGACGGGGATTGCGGTGATCTATCCGGAAGGAAGCAGGGCAGTCCTCACGAGCGACTATCAGGGCAAACCCTACGGCCGGCCCAATGATCTGGTGGTAGACAAGAAGGGCGGCGTCTATTTCACCGATCCCGGGCCGAACGTGCAGCCGGGAACGACTCCTCCGCCGGCGCCTCTGCCCGCCGCCGTGTACTACGTTCCGGCGGGAGGGAAGGCGATCCAGGTGAACGCCGACATCGCCCGGCCCAACGGCATTCAGCTCAGCCCCGACGAGCGCACCCTCTACGTCAACGACTCGCGCGGCGAATACCTGATCGCCTTTGACATCCAGCCCGATGGGACGCTGCGCAACAAGCGCAACTTCGCCAAGTACGTGGGCGTTACGCGCGACGGCGGACAAATCACCAGCGGCGCCGACGGGCTGGCCGTGGACGGCGAGGGCCGCGTCTATACTACGTCGAACGCCGGCCTGGACGTCTTCAGCCCGCAGGGTCAGCACCTCGGAACCATCCCCGTTTCCCGGCGGCCCCAGAACCTCGCCTTTTCCGGCAAGGACAAGAAGACGCTGTACATCGTCGGCCGCGGCGGAGTCTTCAAGGCGCAGATGCTCGCGCAGGGTTACATGGGCCGCGTGAAGTAAGGCCAGAAGGCATCCCTGCTGTCGCGGCGAGTGGCCACGACGAGCGAGTAGCCACGGCACGGTTGCGCTGCGGGGGATTTGTTGCTGAGCTATGGTATGGGGCGGATCGTCGCATTCGTCAAGATAGAAAACGTTGCCGATCCAACCAAGAGCCTCCGCTGTGATGCTCTGGTGGACACGGGCGCTTCGCACCTCGTGCTGCCCAGCGCCTGGAAGGAACGGCTCGGCGGTTTGCAGCTTGTCGGCGCCGTGGACGTGCAAACAGCTACGCAAGCGACCGTTCAGGGCGAGGTCTATGGCCCCGTAAAGATTCAGATCGAAGGGTTCCGCCCCGTTTTCGGGGAGGTGCTCTTTGTGGACATGACGCCCGAGAACGGAGACTATGAGCCGCTGCTCGGTTATCTGGTGCTGCAGAGTTCGCAGGCCGCCGTGGACGTTCTCGGGCACCGGTTGATTTACGTAAAGCACCTGGACCTGAAATGATGAGCGGTTCTCGCAGGAGCAACATGAATCGGACCAGACTCCTCCTTGCAATTGGAAGTCTGACGATAGCTCTCCGAGCGCCGGCTGTGGCCCAGCAGGCCGGCGGGTCATCATCCCAAGCCCCAGGTGATATGGCCGACGATCCGATTCGGACGCTGGTCGCACGGCTCGATTTGGAGAATTACAAGGCAACCATCAAGGATTTGACACAGTTCGGCGACCGGCTGCGAGGCACGGACCGCAACCGGGCGGCGGTTGACTGGATCGAAACGCAGCTCCAAACTTACCGCTGCACGAACACGGAGCGCGTCCAATTCGTTTACGATCCGTCTCCGTCGCAACTACGTCGTCCCCCGTTACCGGGGGTGATTGCCAGCGGGGAAATCCGGCCTGGCACAGGAGGTTCCAGGTTACGCGGCATTACCCGGCCCACAACTCCGAACGACGATCTCCAAGCGCAACCCGATGTCAAGCTTCGGGAGCTCAACGCACAAACGACCGCTCCCGGCCCGCGCGAACAAGTCTATTGCACCAAGATCGGCGCGACTCGGCCCGACGAAATGTACATCGTCGGCGCGCACATGGATGGACGCGGTTTTGGCGAGGCCGCCAATGACAACGGCTCGGGCACTGCGCTGGTCATGGAGCTGGCCCGCGTCTTCAGCAGCCCCGATGTGCAGACGGAGCGCTCCATTCGATTCGTCCTCTGGAACGACGAGGAAACAGGCCTGGCAGGGTCACGAGCCTACGTCGAGCAGAGAGCGGAACTTCAGGGCAAAGAGGATCCGCCGGGATCAGGACGATACCCGGAACCCAAGTGGCTCGGCATGATCCAGCACGACATGATGCTCTGGGACCACGGAATGCCTCGGCTAAACGGCACACTGAGTCCGGAGCAGCGCCCCGAGGCAGACATCAACATTGAATTCCAGTCCGCCTCGCGATTTGCCGATCAGGCCATGAAGCTGGCCTTCTTTTTCCGAGACGCCAACGAGAAGTACGCCACCGACTATCCCGCTGCAGTGGGACCCCATATGACCGGTACGGATTCCTTGCCATTTATGAATCTCGTTCCGGCGATCAGCTTGCGCGAAAACGAGCGGGGAATGCACACCGACGCGGGATGGAACCCGCATTGGCATCAGCCGACCGACCTGTACACCACGTACTCCGATGATGATTTTCGTCTCGGACTGAACGCGGCGCAAACCACGCTGGCGGCCATCGCCCGGTTAACGGGCGCAACGCTCAGGAAGTGACCGGCGGATCGCCGCCCGCCTCCCCCAGCCAAACTTGTTCGGAACCTGTCAAAGCTGTTAAAATCTTCTCTTTGTTTGATTGTGGGGCGGCCATCCGTAGGGTAAATTCTTCCGAACCTCCTGAAAGAGGTTCTTCTTTCGGGAGGCCTTTTTTATGGCTGACGAACTCGATCTTGCGATTATCGGCAGCGGGCCGGGAGGCTACGTGGCGGCCATCCGCGCCGCGCAATGG
>CAYWWM010000124.1:0-802 GCA_964461735.1 uncultured Solibacteraceae bacterium
ACCCACTTCTCCCTTACCGCCGCTGCTGCGGGTTGGGCGGGAAACCGGGAATCGGGGAAGTGGGAAACTGCGGCTGGCCCGGCTGCGCGCCCGGAGTCTGGGAGGGCCTGGGATCAAAGGGGTTCTGGCCGGGCTGCGTTCCGGGGAACGGTCGGGGCGCGAACGGCGACTGCTGTCCAGGCTGCGCACCAGGAGTCGCGCCCGGGAACGGTGACAAACCGGGCTGACCGCCGGGGAACCCGCCCGGATACGGCTGCGTCCCAGGGAATCCGCCCGGAATCGGCGAGGGTGGAAACGGGGATTGTCCGGGCTGAGCGCCGGCGCCTGGAAACGGCAGACCGCCGGGGAAGCCGCCTGGAAATTGCCCTGGGCCTGGAAACGGCTGCGCGCCGGGGATTCCGCCGGGATACTGGGCTGCAGGAAATCGAGGAGCGACGCCGGGCATGCCGGGCTGCTGCGCCGGGAAAGGAACTCCGGAAAGACCCGTCGCGGGGCGCGAAGTCATGACGCCGGGAGGAGGCGCGCCCGGGGCGCCGGGCTGGACCGGAACGCCGGGCTGCGCGCCCGGAGCCGCCACGCCTCCGGTGGCGCGGGCCACGGCAGCCATGCCGAACTGGTCCGCCTGAAAATTGTAGATGAATTCCCATTCATCGTACTGGACGTATCCGTTATAGACCTTGATGCTCGGGTTGGTGCTCTGGCTGGCGACTCCGGCAATGCCTCCCCCGCCGATGGCGGCGACCGCTCCCGGCTGCTGCTGCGTTGCGCCGAACGCAGCGAGGGCGCGAGGCTGCTGCGCGGG
>CAYWWM010000124.1:812-7422 GCA_964461735.1 uncultured Solibacteraceae bacterium
GGATTGGCAGCAGGGTTGGCCGAGGGACGCATGGCATCGGGGAGCTCGGCATTCCTCGGGTCGGGATCGCGGTCCGCGCCACCCGAGAGAGGCCCTCCCAGCGCGGGAGCAGGGGCCGCGCCGAAGCCCGATGCGCCGACCTGAAACGGAGAGGAGCGCGAATCCAATCCCCGTTGCTCGAATCCGGAAGAACCGCCCAAACCGCCGGGAGCCCGTTCCGAGCCGGACCGCGCAGCTCCTCCTGCTGCGCCGAGCGAGCCCGGCATATTGGGCGAAGGCGTGAGTCCGAGGCCGCCGGGCACCCCGGCAGGATTCTGCGCCGGAGGAGTAGTCGCGGTCTTGGCGTCCGGGAAAGTTCCGCCGGGCCCGACGTGGATCAGCCGCCATTCATCCTGCTCGGTGACGGGATCGCGGTAGCGGCGGCGGAGGAAGCGGATCCCGTTGGTGTCCTCCAGATCGTCGAGCGAGTTGGGATAGCGCCCGAATTTGCGCACGTAGGCCTGCACCGCCCGACGATACTGCTGACCCCGGAAAATCAGCTCTTCCTCGCGCTCCCGCTGCGTCTGGACCAGCGCCGGCGGAAGCGTCCGCATCAGCCCGATGGCAATCAGAGCCGCGAACAGCGACAGCACCAGCAGAATGTAGCCCCGCTCGGGGGTACGAGGTGCCGCCGGACGGACCGGATTGTCTTTGCGATCCTTCATGCGGCGTGCAACCTCTGTTCGATCTCTTTCGGGTCGGCGCATTCTAGAAACAATTCCACCGCCTCCTTCAAGTTGGCGACTGCCTGTTCCACCGTCTGCCCCTGGCTGACCACGTCGAGTTCCGGGCACAGGGCTACGTACCAATCTCCTTCTCTTTGCAACACGGCAGTGTAACTCTGCTGCGCGACTGGCTTGCTCATTTTCCTCCTCTGCGAGACGTTCCTCGTGGCCAATTATACTCTCTTCACTTTTCCAAGAGCGGCAGGCTTTGGCGGCTCTGCGAGCGGTTGTCTTCGAGCTCGATCGAATTGACGCCGATGCGGATGATCTTGTAGAAGCGCGCGATGACCTCGCCCTCTTTGGCAATGATGATTTCCTCGCCCTCGGTCAGGAACGCTTTCTTGTCTCCGGAGCCGGGCGGGGAGGCGATGCCGTAGAACTTGAGAGCAATCGGAGGCGGCGCGGGCGGCGCCGCCGGACGCGCAGGCGCCGCTGCGACGGGCGCGGGCGCGGGTGGTGGAGCAGGCGGCGCGGGCGGCGGCGGCGGAGTGTAATATTGAAAAATGTTCCGCGTGCTCCCGGAGTAAGCCGCCTGGCGGCTACGTTCGAGAAGGTCCTCGCGCAGGGTCGGGTCGAGCGCGGCCAGCTCTTCCTGGCTGAGCGACTCGCCGTTTCCGCCGCGAGGCGCCCCGCCAGTCGAAGCCTCCGGGCTGCCCGGTTCCGAGGACGGTTCCTGCAAGCCGAGCGCGGCGGCGCGCGCGGACTCCTGCCGCGGCGGGGTTGCGGCGAGCCGCGGATCTTCCGGAGAGAGCAGATTCCGGTAGACCAGCCAGGCGCACAAGGGCACCAGAATCGCCATCGCAATCCACCGTCCGTAGTGGGAGCCGCTCGCCATAGTTTTCCGTGCGCTCTACGAAGGAATGAAGTACGTCTGCATCTGCAAGTTCATGCGCAGGTCCCTACCCGCATCGCCGGCCACGCCGATGCTGTTGATGATCCAGAACAAGTCGGACTGCTCCAACTGATGAATGAACCGCAGCAGGTCGGGGTACTGGCCCTCCACGGTCAAGGTGACCTCGACGCCGGTCCAGCCGGGCTGGTCGGGCTCTTCGCGCAACTGGTAGGTGATTCCGCCCGGGCGAAGGCTGGCCTCCGAGGCGCGGCGTTCGAGGTCCGTCAAGATGGAGGAGAAGCCCGCGCCGCGCGCCAGGAAATGATTCTGGGCGAACTGTTCGCCGTTCTGCAGCGCGCCCTGGAGCTTGAAGCGCAGGTCGCGCATCTGGGCCACGGCATCTCGCGCAGCGTCGCGGCGGTCGCGGGCGCGCACCAGCTCCGCCTGCTGCTGCGGGAGCGTGAATCCGGGACGGTGAAAGATCAGAGTCATGAGCACGGCGTTCAAGCCGAGCAGCGCGAAGACGGCAATCCGCAGGCGAGAACCCGCGCGAGACTTGCCGTTGCCCCCGCCGGAAACCGAACCACCCATCGGAGAGAATCGCGGCCAGCGCATGGGCTAGAACCCTCCTTCCCGCCGCGCGGCGGTGTTGGCGACATCCGAGGCGGGGTCTGCGGCGGGCTCACCCTCCGGCTCGGTGACGGCAGACTCCGCTTCGGGAACAGCCGGACGGTACTGCGTGGAGAGGTCGAGCGCGATGCGGGTCTGCTGATTCCGGTCGGTCGAGAAGCGCTGCGCCGCGACGGCCGGCGAGCCGAACTGCGGAGAGGACTCCAAGTTCTTGAGCAGCTCGACCAGCGGCGCCATGTCCTCGGCGGTGACCGAAAGAGCCAGCTCCGGCTGCCGCGCGCGGTTCACGCGAGGCTGGATGGCGGTCACCTGCACGCGGGCGGGAAGAATCTTTTCGAGATCGAGAAACATGCGCGTCCAGGAGAGGCTCTTGCGCGCGATCAGCGAGTTCAGGAAAGCAGAGTGGTCGCGGATCTCCTGCACTTCGGAGCGGCGCAGCCATTCCTCGAGCTCGCTCCGCTCGCGGGCGAGGTCCTCCATCTCCTGCTCGAAGCGGCCCCTCTGCTGCGTGAGAGACCGGGTTTCGGCGCGCTGCTGGCGCTCGCGGCTCACGAGGACCAGGGCGAGCACGGCCGCCAGCGCAACCGCCAGCCAGACCAGCGTGTAGCGCGGACGGAGGTTCTCATAGGGATGAGACGCGAGATTGAAACCGACCTTCATGCGCGCGAATGCTCCTTCAGCACGCCCAGCAGGGCGGAAAAATACAGCTCCTGTCGCGCCGCGTCCGGGGCTGCCGCGGCCAGCGTTCCGTCTCCCGGCAGGGGAACGGTCTCGACGCGCAGCTCCCGCTCGAGCAGTTCGGCGACCAGCGCGTGCCTGTCGCCGAGGCCACAGAGCCAGGCGGTTTCGAGCTTGCCGCTGAAGTTATCCTGGAAGAAAACCATCGAAGGATGGAGTGCCTCGAGAACCGTCTCAGCCGCCAGCGAGCCGCCGGGGCCGGCGGACAAGCCTACGGTGCGAAACAGGCGCACTTGTCCACCCTGCAAGATGGCGGTGGTGAACCACGGCGGACTGTACTTGGCGACCAAGACGCCAGCCACACCGGCGGCAGAGTCAACCGACGGGGGCAGCGAGAGCAATCCCAGCGTGGCGAGCGTTGAGAGGGCGACGCATCGCGGGCGCAGGCCGAAGGCTTCCAGCAGCGATTCATACTGCCGCACCACGGGCTGCGGGGCGGCGACCGCGATCACTTCCCACTGGCCGCCCTGGCGGCGCGCCTGATAGGAAACGGCGGCGGACTCAATCTCAAACGGCACGGATTTCTTCAGGCGAAACTGCACCAGCGACAAGGCCTCGGCGGGGCGCTTTGGCAGCGAGTCGAGCGAAAAGACGAACAGCCGCGCGGCCTGGTCGGGGATCACGAGCACGCAATCGGTCGGACGGCGCGCAGGGTCCGGGCCGGGAGCGATTCCAATCGAAGCGAGAGCCGCTCGCAGGGCTTCGCGGAGCGGCTCCGGCTCGCGGATGTTTTCGCGCAAAGGAGAGGCTTCCAGCGCCCCCGCCGGAATCGGCTTCCAGGCGGCGGCTTCGAAACTCCCCGTGCTCCCCATGCGCCATGACCAGCGGGCGACGCTGACTCCGGTCGAGGAAATCTCGCACCCCAGGATCGGCGACGGAGTGTTCCACAGGCGCCTCCAGAGGCGCAGCCCGGATCGGGACTTGGTTCCGTTCGAAGCTGTGTGGGCCATGAAACTAATTCCAGATTCCGAATTCCAGATTCCGGATCGGAACAACGAACAACGATTCACTGTCCACTACCCACCCACTATTCCCTACGCACTACTCACTATTCACCACTCACTCGATGAACGTGACCTTGTTGATCTCCTTCAAGGTCGTAACGCCGGCGGTGACCTTCGTGACGGCGGCCTCACGGAGGGAGTTGAGACCTTCCTCGCGCGCGGCGCGGCGGATTTCCGAGGAGGGCCGCTTCGCCAGAATGATCTCGCGGATGCGGTCCGACATTCCGAGCAGCTCGGTGATGGCGGTGCGCCCGCGGTAGCCGGTCCCGGCGCACTCCATACACCCTAACCCCTCGTAGAACGGAACGTCTTGGTAGAGCCGATCCAAACCCGATTCATCGAGCACAGACTCGGGGAGCCGAATTTCAGTGCGGCAGTTGTGGCAGATCATCCGAACCAGGCGCTGCGCCAGAATGCAGTTGAGCGAAGAGACGAAGTTATACGGCTCGACGCCCATGTTCAGGAAGCGCCCGAGCACGTCCACGACGTTGTTGGCGTGGACGGTGGTGAAGACCAGGTGTCCGGTGAGCGCGGACTGAATCGCGATCTGCGCCGTCTCGTTGTCGCGAATCTCTCCCACCATGATCTTGTCGGGGTCGTGGCGCAGAATCGAGCGCAGGCCGCGGGCGAACGTGAGGCCCTTCTTTTCGTTCACCGGAATCTGGGTGATGCCGCGAAGCTGATACTCGACGGGGTCTTCGATGGTGATGATCTTGTCCTCGTCGGTGCGAATCTCATTGAGGGCGGCGTACAGGGTGGTGGTCTTGCCGCTGCCGGTGGGGCCGGTGACCAGCACCATGCCGTACGGCTCGTGAATGTAGCGCCGGAACTTCTTGAGGTCCATTTCCGCGAACCCCACCACGTCGAGGTTCAGGTTGTGGAACGTCTCGCTCATGGTCTCCTTGTCGAGGACGCGGAGGACGGCGTCTTCGCCGTGGATGGCCGGCATGATCGAGACGCGAAAGTCAATGAAGCGGTTCTTGTAGCGCACCCGGAATCGGCCGTCCTGCGGGACGCGCCGCTCGGCGATGTCGAGCTCGGACATGACCTTGACGCGCGACAGGATCGCCGAGTGGAACTCTTTGCTGATGGGCTGCATGGCCTGGTGCAGCACGCCGTCAATGCGGTACTTCACGACGACTTCGTTGTCGCGCGTCTCTATGTGCACGTCGCTGGCGCGGCGCTCAAGGGCCGTGAAGATGACCGTGTCCACCAACCGGATCACCGGGCTGCTGTCGCTGTCCTTGGTGAGGCGGTCTATGGTAAGGGTCTCGTCGGAGCCCTCTTCCTCGCGGATGATGTCGAGCGTGAAGCCCTCGCTGGCCTCTTCGAGGACGCGCTGGGATTGCTGCGTCTTCTTGAGGTAGTCGCTGATCTCCGAGAGCGTGGCGACGCGGACCGTGAGCTGCCGGTCGAGCAGCAGCGAGACCTCGTCAATCATCATCAGGCGGCTGGGGTCCGCCATGGCGATCTCCATGGTTTCCGGCGTCGAGCGCAAGGGAACGAAGTGGTACCGGAACATCAGGTCCACGGGAATCGAGCGAAACAGGTCGTGGTCAATCTTGTAGTCGCGCAGGGAGATGAACTCGCAGCGGTAACGCGCGGCCAACTGCCGCGCGCGGCGCTCCTCCTCGGCGGGGTCGGCGAGGAGCGCCCCGTTGTGGGGCTTCAGGGCTAGGGTCTGCTTCTCTTCTTCCATGCTAGGCATACGAGATCCTCTCGGGGGGCTCCTCTTCCTATTATCGCAGAAAACAGTGGATAGTGTTTAGTGGATAGTGTCTGGCGGGTGTGCTTCTGGTTTTCACTATTCACTAACCACTATTCACTCTCTTCACAGCCTGCCGGCTAAGGAAAATATCGGCAAATACAATGCGATCAACACAAAAGCGACCACCAAACCCATAAAAATCAAGATTGCAGGTTCGATCAAAGACAACAGTGCGGCGAGATAGGTATTGACGTCCTCCTCGAAGAATTCGGCGACGCTGGCGAGCATCTGGGGCAGGGCGCCGCTCGATTCGCCGACTTCGATCATCTGAATCGCCAGGGGCGGGAAGAACCCGGAGTGCGAGAGGCCCTGCCACAGCGTCCTGCCTTCCCGGACTTGGCGCGTGGCGGTTTCGAGGGAATGGCGCAGCAGCGGCGAAGTCAGCGATTGCCGCGCCGTGTCGAGCGCTTGCACCATGGGAATGCCGCCGGTCAGGAGCGTCCCGAGAATGCGCGAGAACTGCGCGACCTGATACTTGGTCCAAATCTGGCCCACCAGCGGCAGCTTCATCTTGGCGCGGTCGAGCGCCTGCCCGCCCTGCCGGGTTCCGCTCCAGGCCCACAGCCCGATCACCGTTCCCGCGAGCAGCACCATGAACATCACATAGTATTGGCGGGTGGCGTCCACAAACGTGACCAGGGCCTGCGTCATGGGCGGCAAATCCTCCGACATGGTGGTGTAGAGGGCGGCAAAATTCGGGATCACATAGGTCACCAGCAGCGTCACCAGCAGCAGCACCATCGTGACGAGCAGGGACGGATAGACCAGCGACGCGGCAAGCTTCTTCTTGACGCTCAACGCGGTGCGCTGGTAGCTGATGTAGCGGTCGAGAACTCCTTCGAGGTTGCCGCTCTTCTCACCGGCCAGCAGCGAG
>CAYWWM010000125.1:0-7385 GCA_964461735.1 uncultured Solibacteraceae bacterium
CTCCTCCGCCGTCATGCCGGGACCCTGGTCGGCGACGTGGACCAGTGCCTGATCCTCATGGCGCTCCAGGGAGACCGTCACCGACGTTCCCGGCGGACTGTATTTCACGGCGTTGGTCACTAGATTCGAGATGGCGAATTCCAGCAATTCCGGATCGGCCTCAATCTCCGGCCCGGAGTTGGAGTTCTCCCAGACCAGCCGGATGCCTCTGCGCTCGGCGGCGGGCCGAATCCGCTCCGCGGCGGCGGCGAGCAGCGACCCCAGATCGAGCGGGGCGCGCCGCAGTTCCATCTCCCCGGCCGAAATCCGCTCGACGCTCAGGAATCGCTCGACGAGCTTGCCGAGGCGTTCGGACTCTTCCGAGATCAACCGGATCATCTGTGCGCGCTTGGCGTCGTCGAGGGGATAGCGCAGCAGCAGCTCGCTCGATCCCTGGATCGCCGTCAGCGGAGTGCGAATCTCGTGCGCCGCCATTTGCCATTGCCGCTGCGAGCGAATCCGCCGCGCCTCGGAACGGTCGAGCTGCCGGCGCGCGCGGAAGAGCTGCCACGCGCCGCAGACCACCAGCGTCATCCCGAACGGCAGGAGCAAAGAAAACGCGGGCCACACTTGGCCCTCCAGGAACAGGTGGTAGGGGAGCAAAAACACGGCGGCGCCAAACGCGGCCAGCACGCCCGCCAGTCGCAGCCCGTGGAAGCGCCAGAGACTCCACGCCGTGAACGCCGCGATCCCGAGCACCGCCAGAGCAACTGCCAGATCGTTGGCGGGGCGAAGATGTTGCTCCGTCAGCAGCGTATGCAGCAGGTTGGCATGAATCTCCACTCCCGGCATCCCGATCCCGGCGGAAAAGGGCGTAAAGAGGCGGTCGCCCGCGCCTTGCGCCGTGACGCCGAGCAGAACGATCTTGCCCGCCAACTGCGCCCGCAGTTCCGGTCGCCTCAGCAGGCGTTCCAAGCCGAGCTGCGGAAAGGTCTCGTTTCCTCCGGCGTAATTAATCAGCACGGCGCGCTGCGCGCCTCGCGACGCGGGAACACGCCACGAATTCCCCCGATCCGCCGAACGCGCAAGGTCCAACGTGTCGTCGGCTTCCGTAATCGGCTCGCCGCCCGTCCCGAGCCAGAGACGCAGGCACTCGAGGGCCAGCGCCCAGTACCGCTCGCGGCCCACCCGCTTTTCCAGCAGCACGCGACGCGTCACCCCGTCGGCGTCCGGGTCCGCGTGCACGTGCCCGACTACGGCTCCCCCCTCAACGAAGCTTGGAAGCGGAGGGAGCCACCGCCCCGACGCGTTCGCTTCCATAGCCGTTGACAAGACCAGGGGGATAGGGCCGGCGAACGCTTCCTGCAATTTGCCGTCTGAGGTCGGATCGGAAACGTCCGAGAGGAGCAGGTCCACGGCCAGCAGACTCGGTCCTGCCTCGGCGATGGCGCGAACGCCCTCGGCTAACACGGCGCGGTCGAGCGGCAACGCGCCGTATCGCGCCAGGGTTTCATCGTCAATGACGACGAGAACAATGTCTTCCGAAGGAGGCCGCGGCCCGCGCTGGCGAAAATAGAGGTCGTAGAAGCTGCCGTTGAACCGCGCCGCATAGCCGGTCCAGCCGAGCGCCAGCGAAAGCAGCGCGCAGCCCGCTGCCGCGGACACGTAGAAAAGCCGCTCCCGAAGAAACGTAGTCCTCATATTCGTCCAGCGTGCAGTCAACTCATCTTATCAGAACCGGATGAAGGGGGGGGGCGCTCGCGCGGCATCGGCTAACGAACTCTGGAAAGCTACAGCGCCTCCAACAATCGCTTGGCCTCGCGGTACTGCGGGAACTGCTTTTCGTCCGCCCGAAACGCGGCCGAGTGGAAGCAGCGCCGGGCGCGCCGATGCGTTACCGGATGCTTGATGTGGAGCATCTCGTGATAGAGAAGATATTCGACGAGGTAGCGCGGAACGCCGGGGCGGTCGAAGATGCGGCTGACGATAATGGCGTGATGCGCAGGGTCATAGTGGCCCAGCAAGGCGCGGGCGGTGGTGCGGCTCCAGCCGAGGCGCGGCCGTCCCAGTTGGCCGCCGAAGTAGCGCTCATTCAGCTCGTCAAAAATTTCCTCGAGGTGGAAGCAGTCTCCCCGCGGCGTAGCCAGCGGCTGGCGTCCGCGCGCGCGGCGCACGGCGTGAACTTGCCGGCGGACCGAGCGGCGGTTCAGAAACTGCCGGTAGCGGAGCTGGTGCTGCTTGGGGATGGGCTTGCGGTAGAGCTTCGCGAGCAGGATGAAGGCGATGGCTTCCAGCACCGAGCGCGGAGCGCCCTCCAGCATGTCCGACAGCCCCACGATGAGCCGGCCATCCCGCACGCGGATGAAATTGTTGATGTCCGCATACGGACGAAACCGGATTTCCATTTCTGGGAAAGGCGTCCGCGGGCGCAGCGCTCGAAAAGCCAGGTGAAAAATTCCCGTTGCGGGATGCGTGGCCGTGTTCGGATCGGTCATAGTCGCGAGAGCGCTCGAATCTCTTGAGGGATCGGCTATCACGTCAGCGCGTCGGGCGCCGGCGGCGGGGCGGCCCTTCCTCTTCGCCGGCCGGAGGAGCCTGCCGCGTTTCCCGCGGAGGCGCCGCCGGAAGCCGCGGTGGTTCCCTCCCCTGCACTTCGGGGAACGCGCCTTTCCGCACGTTGGCCAGGACTTCTTCGGTCACGGCGATGGCTTCTTCGAGCGTAAAGTGGTAGTCCTCGTAGCCGGGAGCGCCTTCCATATCGAGCGACTGCAAGTATTTCAGGAATTCCGCCTTCTGCGCTTCCGCTTCCTTGAGAGGTTTTTCGCGGAGCCCTCTGCTTTCCCGACCGTCCTCGAGCGTGGTTTCGACGGCCTCGAGGACCGCGGTGTATTCCCGCAGACTCTTCTGCGCGGCGCGGCCCGCCCCCGGCTTGTTCGCGGCCAAGCCGGCCTTGATGGCATCGAGCCGCCGCTGCGCGATGACGACGTACAGGGCGATTCGCTTATCCGGCTCCTGCGCGTCGCGGACTTCGTCCACCTCACCCCGCGTGAGGAAATCCTCCTGGGCGTTTCCCGGCATCAGGAACGCGAAGAAGGCAGCCAGCAGCAACACGGGGCATTTCCATCGCATGGCTTAACTCCTGGCCGGGTTCATGACGCTGTAGAGAAACTGGGCGCGCAGTTCGGTGGCCCGCTGGAGCAGCCTCTCGATGTCCGGCCGGTCGAGGTAGGAGACATTCGTCTTCAAGTTTTCGAGGTCGCGAACGTGCCGCCGCAGCAATACTTCCGCGTTCTTCGAGGCGCCTGCGTTCCGGGCGGCAACGACGGCCGTTCCCAGGCGGTCGAGCGCTCCCCGGTAGGCTTCCAGGGCGGCCTTCTGCGGTTCCGGCTCGCCCGTGTCGTAGGCGGAGCGCAAGTGTTCCAGGCGAATCTTCAGGAGGTCCTGCGCGATCCCGGCCTGCCTTCTGGGGTTGGTTTCCCGGTCGTAACGCTGTTCGAGGAGAACGGCGGATTGGTTCCCCTGCGCCGCCGCTACTTCAAATCCGATCACCAGGAAGAACAGAATCATCCACGCCATTGCATTCTGGCTCCTCCCCAAAGTATAGCTCTTTTTCCGGGCATTCGCGCATATCCCGGCTCAATTACCTCCGCCCTCTGCCGCGCCGCCGCAGATCGTTCGAAATAATCCGGACGCGCTGGCGAGCCTGGAATTCCTGGTCCGGATTTTTCCCATCGGCGAGCGCGAGGAAGCGCTCGTAGCTCTCCAACGCCTCTTCCTGGTGGCGCAGATGGTCATGGCTCACCGCGCGCAAGAAGTGCGTGCCGGGCGTATCCTGTCCGAGCGTCGCCACCTTGGCCAGAACCGCGAGCGTCCCTTCGTAATCTTTGAGCAAAAAGAGAGCGGACGCAAGATTGATGTGCGCTTCCGCCCAGTCCGACCGAAGCTGGGCCGCCCGGAGAAACCGCTGCGCCCCCGCCGGGTACTCCCGCTTCTCCATGCGCAGCCGGCCCGCGAGCAGCCACAGCTCGGCGTCGTTCCCGTTCCGCGCGAGCATCTGGTCGAGCAGTGCGGACGCTTTGTCCTTCTGCGACTCCGGCCCCTGAAGATAAGCGTCGAGCAGGAGCCGCTCGATCTCCGCGCTCGAATCGCCCGCCACCCGCGCCGCCTCCCACTGCGCGATGGCCTCGCCGAACCTCTGCTCGGTTGCGTAAATCTGTCCCAAGCGAACCCGCAGGCTGTTGCTGTCGGCATCGTTCGGATGCGCTTCGAGATAACTGCGGTACAACTCGGCCGCTTCTCCGCGCGTTGCGGCGCCTTGCGCGGCGCGGGTTTCGAGCACCGACGCCAGCAGCAGCCGCGCATCGTCGCGCGACGGATCGGCCTGCAAAGCGCTGCGCAAGTGGCGCTCCGCCAACACGGGATCGCTCTCCGCCACCAGGCGCGCGTAGGCCGCGTGCGCGTCCGCGTCGTCCGGCTTCAACTGCAACGCTCGCTCGTAGGCTTCGCGCGCTTCAGGAATCCTCTGCGTGGCCGCGAGCGCTCGCGCCAGGTAGCTGGCGGCCCGGAAATCCCCCGGCTCCTTGCCCGCCACGAACTGCAAGTGCTCGACCGCCTCCGCGGCTTGCCCGTTCTCGACTAGCAGCATTCCCAGGTTCAGGCGCGCCGGAACCAGTTCCGGCTGCCGCGCAGCCACATTCCGATAACGAGCGATGGCGTCGGCACGGCGGCCTAGCATGCTGTAGGCGTACCCCAGATTGAACTCGGCGCGAAAATCTTCCGGGTTTCCCGGCAGATACTCCTCGAGCGCCCGGGCCGCGCCGGCATAGTCCGCATTTTCGAGCGCCACGGCAGCCTGCTGGAGCAGCGACGCCGGCTCCTGCGCGCGCGCCTCTCCGGAGAACGCAAGCAACGCCACCAGCGTCCTCAAAATGGATGCGACGGCATTCTTCTGCGGGATCCTCTTGGGGATCATCGTTCGTTCCGCGATCCGCGCCTTTGCGCCTGCTGATTTCATCGCTGCTTTCTCCGCGAGCGAAGCGCGCCCGCATCGGCTCGCTCCGGGCCGGACCGATGACGGGCGAGCGTACGGCGCAGCGCCTGCCCGGTGTGCGATTCCGCGCAGCGCGCCACGCTCTCCGGGGTCCCACTGCAAACGACGTATCCCCCGCGGTCGCCTCCTTCCGGGCCGAGGTCAATGACCCAGTCGGCGGTCTTGATGACGTCCAGATTGTGCTCGATGATCAAAATGCTTCCGCCGTTGTCCAGCAGCTTCCGAAAGGCGCCGAGCAGCTTGGCGATGTCGTCGAAGTGCAGGCCGGTGGTTGGCTCGTCGAAGATATACAGGCCAGATTCGCTATCGCCGAAGGCCAGGTGACCGGCCAGCTTGACGCGCTGCGCCTCGCCTCCCGAGAGCGTCGTGGCGGACTGTCCCAGCCGCAAATAACCGAGGCCGACATCGTCCAGCACCTGCAGCCGCCGCGTGATCGTCGCGTGCCCGCCGAAGAATCCCAGCGCCTCGCGGACCGTCATCTGGAGGACTTCGTGAATGTTCCTGCCGCGATAGCGAACCCCGAGCACTCCGCTCTTGTAGCGCGTGCCTTTGCACTCCTCGCAGATCAGCTCGACGTCCGCCAGAAACTGCATCTCGACGGTGATCGTCCCGCTGCCCTGGCAGGCGTCGCACCGCCCTCCCGCTATGTTAAAAGAAAAGACGCCCGGAGAATAGCCCCGTTTGCGCGCCTCCGGCTGTGCCGCAAAGAGAACCCGAATCGGGTCGAAGGCCTTGATGTAGGTCACGGGGTTCGAGCGCGGCGTCCTGCCGATCGGCGACTGGTCCACCAGCACCACGTTCCGGACGTGCTCCATTCCTTCCACCTGGCGACATCCGAGCCGCTCCGTCGGCGCCGGCTCTTCGCCCTCCTCCATTTCCGCTTCTTGTTCCAGCAATTGTCTCCAATTCTCCTGCGCCGGCTTGGCGCCGCGGTTGCGCAGCGCGCGGTAGAGGACGTCATGCACCAGCGTGGATTTGCCCGAGCCTGAAACGCCCGTGACGGCCACCATCATTCCGAGCGGAATCGCCACGTCCACGTTCTTGAGGTTATGCGCGAAGGCGCCTCGAATCCGGAGATGCCTCTTGGTGGCCGGGCGGCGGTGCGCGGGCAAGGCGATGGACAAATCGCCCCGCAGATAGCGGCCCGTCAGAGTTCCCGTGCCGCCCAGCAACTCCGCGTAGCTTCCGGCAAACTGCACGCGCCCGCCGTTCTCTCCCGCGCCGGGGCCCAGGTCCAGAATGCGGTCGGCGGCCTCCATCATCGAAGCGTCATGCTCGACCACCAGGATGGTGTTTCCCTGATCGCGCAGTTCCTCGAGGATGCGGATGAGCCGCGCCGTGTCGCGGTGGTGGAGGCCGATGGACGGCTCGTCGAGCACGTAGAGCGTTCCCACCAGACTGGCTCCGAGCGCCGTCGCGAGCTGGATGCGCTGCGCTTCGCCTCCGGAGAGCGTCGGCGCCGAGCGGTCGAGCGTCAGGTATTCCAGGCCCACGTTTTCGAGGAACCGCAGCCGCTGTCGCACTTCTTCCAGAATCCGATCCGCAATCGCCGCCTGCGTGCGCGTGAGCCCGATCGAATCGAAAAACCGTCGCGCCTTCCCGATGCTCATCTGGCACACGCCGCGGATGTCCTGTCCTCCGACCAGGACGCGGTAGGCTTCCGGGCGCAGCCTTCCGCCCCGGCATTCCGGGCACTTCGAGTAGCCCCGGTAGCGCGACAGAAACACCCGCACGTGCAGCTTGTACTTTTTCCGTTCGAGGTAGGCGAAGAACCCCTGAATGCCGACGCGGCGCCCCCTCCGGCCTCCGGCAGCTCCTTGCCACACGAAATCCTTTTCCTCTTGCGTCAACTGCAAATAGGGGACGTCGAGGCGAATCCCGCGCGGCGACGCCTCCCGCGAGAATTCGTGATAGAAGCGGCGGTAGCGAGGCTTCGTCCACGGATCAATGGCGCCCTCACTGAGCGGGAGCGTCGGGTCCGGGATTACGAGTTGTGGATCGAAATCAACCGTGTTGCCGAACCCCTGGCAGCGCGCGCACGCCCCGTAGGGACTGTTGAAGAGAAACAGCCGCGGCTCCGGCACCTCGTACGCGATGCGGCACCGCTTGCACTCGAACCGTTCATTGAAGGACAGCCGAAACGGTTCCCCTACACTGTCATCCCGAGGAGCCCTTCGGCTGCGCTCAGGGTAAACTTCGCGACGAGGGACCTGCACTGCACTGTCATCCCGAGGAGCGAAGCGACGAGGGACCTGCACTTCGTTTTTCTCCGTGCCCTGCGCAGGTACGTCCGGCACTTCAATCACCGCCTCTCCACCTTCGCGGTAACAGATTGCGACGCTGTCAGTCAGGCGCT
>CAYWWM010000126.1:0-6911 GCA_964461735.1 uncultured Solibacteraceae bacterium
CCAAGGCTGCCCAGGCGCTGGTGAACGCCGTGCGGCGCGGACTGCATCTGCTCGCGGCCGCCACCACGCCGTAGCCGCAGAGCACCTTAAAAAGGAACGGAGCAAGCCGATGGAGCACACTCTTGCTTCGGGGGCCGGTCGGGCGCTAGTATGGCCGATGCTTCTCCTCGCCCTGGCCTGGCCGCTCGCGACGCTGACCTCTGCGGCGCAGCAGACATCCTCGCTGGGCGCGCCGGGCAAGGTGGTGTTAGGCAAGGTCGTGTTAGGAAAGATCGTCCCGCTGCCGAACACCGTATCGGAAGTCTATTCCCCCGCAGACGGACGCATCATCGCGGCCCGTGAAACTCCCTTCGCCGTCGGAGACGCGGTGAAAAAAGGCGACCCGCTCGCCATCATCGAGCATCGCTACAATCTCCACGATCTTTCCCACATGGGTACAGTGCGCTGGGAGCTGCTCTCCGTCATGCTCGAGGCAAGGCGCATCTCTGCGCAGGCACGCGTGGACCGCGAGAAGGCCGAACGGCTTCTGCGCCTTGGCAGCGCCTCTGAGCAGGAGGTCCAAGCATTGCGCGCGGCAGAGGAGGTCGCCGAGGCGGAATTCCAGAAGCGCAGGATTCTGCTCGAATTTCAGGACGCTCAAGTCCAGGGCAGCGAGATCACCCGCAAGGGCCTCTTCGCCCCGACCGACGGCGAGATCAGTGCTGCCGGTTTCACCCAGGGCCAGTTGATTACCGAAGGCGTTTTGCTCTACCGCATCGTGGACCGGCGGGAAGTCGCCTTCGCGGCACGCTTTCCGGAATCGGTCCCGTCCTTCGAAGAAAATCGCAAGGTCCGTATTCGTTTCGACGGCCTGCCGGACAAGGTGTACATGGGGGCGCTCGAAGCGGTTTCGCCGGTCGTGGATCCGCAGTCGCGCACCCGGGAAGTCCTCTTCCGCCTCGCCAATCCCGGCTTGCTGCTTCGCTACGGCATGACCGGTACCCTGGAGCTCGAGGCGCCGTGAGCATTCCCTTCTCCATTCCCGAATTCCTGTCATCCCGAGGAGCGAAGCGACGAGGGACCTGCACTTCCGTTGTCCTTCCCCTGTTCCTCACGGCTCTGCTGCCCACCCTCGGCTCGGCGCACGGCGAAGTGGCCGGGGGCGGCGCGGTGAATCTCATCCAGCGCGTCGAAACCTCGAAGGCTGCCTACCGCGTGGAGGTGATGTATTCGCCGTCGCAGCCCGCCGCCGGAGAGCCTACCAACATTGAGCTGAAGGTCGTGCGGCTGCTGGCTACACCCGATCCGCTGCTCGGCTCGGAAATCCCGGTCGGCCTGGCGCCGCATGTTTCGCTGCTCGCCGCCGACTCCGAGGCCGTTTTCCAGAGCGAGATCCACACGCACGCCGAGGGAGAAGCGGGAATCTTCGGCATCGCCGCCTATCCGTTTCCCGCGGGCGGTCCGTTCCTGCTGCGCTCCCTCATTCCGTTCACCGGCTCCTATCGTGTCCGGTTCCTGGTGCGCACCGAGATCGGCGACGAGTTCCCCGTGGACCTGCCGGTCACCGTGCAGCCCGACGGCTCGGCGCTGTTTCGCGCCTGGATCAACCTGGCGCTCAGCGGCCTGATTCTTGGATTGACAGGCATGCAGTTGCTCAAGGTCCGCGCTGCGGGCGGCGGCCGGCGAGGGATGCTCCGTCCGGCGCTGATCGGCGCCGGCTGTCTGGTCGTGGTCACACTGGGGATGAACGTGTTTGTGCTCGACCAGGTGCTCGCGATGCGCGAGCCCGCTGTCGTCCCCGCCGCGGCGGCCCCGGTCACGGCCAATGAGGACGGCTCCTTCACCGTCCCGAACGAGGTGCAAAAGGAACTCGGGTTGGTTCTCGCGGAGGCCAAGCAGATGGCCCTCGATCAGGCCGTCACGGCGGTGGGCGCCGTGGAAGCAGACCCCGCGCTGGCGGCCGAAATCTTCGCTCCGCTGTGGGGCCGGATTGAGTTTTCCGGCGAGCCGCTCGCCGTCGGCGACCGGGTGGAGCGGCGTCAAGAGTTGGTCCGGGTGATTCTCGAGCTCTCCGCCGTCGAGCGAGCCCCGATGGAAGCCAAACAAAAAGACATCCGCAGCGCCCTCGAACAGGCCACCAAGCGCCGGGACGCCGCCCGCGTCGAGCACGAGCGCCTGAAGAAACTCGTGGCTTCGAACCCCGCCTTTGAGCAGGACTTGAAATGGGCCGCGGAGCTGCTCGACGAGGCCGAGGACGCCTACCAGCAGGTTGCCAAGCAGGACCAGGATTACGTCGGCGTGGTGCGGTTCCGCGACCCGCGCCGCACGCCCGTCCTCGCCCCGATCGCCGGAACCATCACTTCGGTGGACTTTGTCCCCGGCCAGTTGAACCTGAACGGCGAATACCGCAAGCTTTTCACGATCACCGACACCAGCAACGTCTGGGTGCGGGCGCGGATGTATCTGTCCGACGTAATGAAACTGCGCGACGGCCAGGCTGCGCAGGTCTTTCCCGAAGGCGCTGCGGGCGCGCTCGCAGGGACCGTCCGCTGGATCGGCGACACCGTGGACCCTGCCGATCGCACCGTGCCGGTGATTGTCGCGGTGCCGAATCCGAACCAGCGCCTGGCGCTCGGCTCGTTCGCGCGCGTCGAGTTTCCGCAGCGCCGGCGCGCCGTGGCCGTCCCGGAGCAGGCCGTGCTCGACGACGGCGCCACGCAGCAGGTCTATGTGGCCCGCGAGGAGAACCGCTTCGTGCCGCTCCAGATCGAGGTCGGCGTGAAGCAGGACGGTTGGTGGCAGGTGGTCTCCGGCATCGCCGAGGGCGACCGAGTCATCGCCAAGGGCGCGGGCTTGCTCGGCTCGCTGCGCCAGGAACAGGCCGGCGCCTCGGCGCCCGATTCCCACTGATTTGCGGCCTCTAGAGCAGTTCAACCATTGGTGTAGACTGAACTACAAGTGCAGGTCCCTCGTCGCTGCGCTCATCGGGATGACAATTCTAAGGCGTGCCGTGACGAAAAACGGAAGTTTTCACCCAGACTCTTCAGCCCCAGCCCAGTGACCAGTGATGGGAGACTAACCACTAACAACTAATCACTGTTCACTGCTTTCTTATGTTGAACCGCATCATTCGCTTTTCGCTCGAGCACCGCCTGCTGGTGCTCGGCGCTTCCGCCTTTCTGCTCGTCTACGGCTCGTACGTGCTCCTGGCGCAGCTGGCGGTGGACATCTTCCCCGATCTCAACCGCCCCACCGTGACGGTCTTCACGGAAGCTCCCGGCCTCGCTCCGGAAGAAGTGGAGGTGCAGGTCACGCTGCCCCTCGAATACGCGCTCAACGGCGCCACCGACGTCGAGCGCATCCGCTCGCAGTCCGGCGTCGGCCTGTCGCTGCTCTTCGTCGAATTCTCGTGGGACTCCGACATCTACCGCGACCGCCAGATCGTGGCCGAGAAGCTCGAGCTGGCGCGCTCGCGCCTCCCGGTTGGCCTGACTCCGGTGCTCGGGCCGATCAGCTCCATCATGGGCGAGATCCTGCTCGTGGCGGTCCGCACCGACGCATTGCAGAGCTCTTCCGGCGACGCTGACGCCGCCGCCGAGTCTGCTGCGATGGAAATTCGCTCGCTGGCCGACTGGGTGATCCGCCCGCGCCTGCTGGCTGTTCCCGGGGTCTCGCAAGTCACCGTCATCGGCGGTGGCGTACGGCAGTATCAGATTCTCGCCTCGACGGAGCGCCTGCAGCAGTACGGCGTCTCGCTCGGCGAGCTCCAAGCCGCGGTGGGCAACTCCAACCAGAACACTTCCGGCGGCTTCCTGATCAGCCCGAACCGCGAGTTCATGATCCGCAACCTCGGGCGCACCGCGAGCCTGGATGAGATCGGCGAAACCGTGGTCGCTTACCGCAACGAGCAGCCGATCTACGTCCGCGACGTGGCGCGCCTGCAATTCGGCCCTCCGGTGGCGCGCGGCAGCGCCGGCTTCAACGCCTCGCCCGCGGTGATCCTGAGCGTCTACAAGCAGCCGAACGCCAGCACCATCCCGCTCACGCGCAGCGTCGAGGAAGCGCTCGCCTCGCTGCAGGGCTCGCTGCCGCCGGGCGTCGAGCTCGACACGCAGGTCTTCCGCCAGGCCGATTTCATCGCGCGCGCCATTGACAACGTGAAGGAGGGCCTCTGGGAAGGGGCGGTCCTGGTCACGCTGGTTCTGGTCCTTTTCTTGTGGAACTTCCGCACCACGGTGATCAGCGTCATGGCCATTCCTATGTCCTTCCTGATCACGTTTCTGCTGATGCGCGCCCTGAACTTGAGCATCAATACCATGACGCTGGGAGGTCTCGCGGTCGCCATCGGCGACGTGATTGACGACGCCATCGTGGACGTCGAAAACGTCTACCGCCGCCTCAAGCAAAACAAGGAACGAGGCGAGCCGAAGCCCGCGCTGCAAGTCGTCTTCGAAGCGTCGTCCGAGATTCGAAACTCAATCGTCTACGCGACGCTGATCATCATCCTCGTCACGGCTCCGCTGTTCTTTCTCTCGGGCGTCGAGGGGCGCATGTTCGCGCCGCTGGCGGTGGCCTTCATCGTTTCGCTGCTTGCTTCGCTGCTGGTTTCGCTCACGCTCACGCCGGTGATGTCCTATTACCTGCTGCCGCGCGCGCGCTTTATGGACGAACCCGGCGACGCCTTCCTGGTCCGCTGGCTCAAGAAGCAGCAGAACCGCCTGCTGCGCTTCACGCTGCCGAACGCTTGGGAGGTGCTGATCGCCGCCGCCTTCTTGGTTTTGTTTGCCGTGGCGTTCATTTTCCCGATGGGGCGCGAGTTTCTGCCGCCGTTCAACGAAGGCACGCTCACCGTCAACGTCCTCGCGGAGCCGGGCATCAGCTTGCCGGAGTCCGACGAGATCGGCCGGCTTGCCGAGCGGAAAATCCTCGAAGTGGCGGGCGTGCGCTCCACCGGCCGGCGCACCGGGCGCGCCGAGCTCGACGAGCACGCCGAGGGCGTCTACTACACCGAGATTGAAGTCAACTTCGACGCCGCCGCCCCCGACAAGGACGCCATCATCCAAGAAGTGCGCAACAAGCTCGCCATCCTTCCCGGCGCCGCCGTAAACATCGGCCAGCCCATCTCGCACCGCCTGGAGCACATGCAGAGCGGCGTCCGCGCGCAGATCGCCGTCAAGCTCTTCGGCCCCGAGCTGCCCGTGCTGCGCGAAAAGGCTGCGGAGCTGGAATCGGTGATGAAGACCGTGCCCGGCATGGTGGACGTTTCCGTCGAGCGCCAGTCGCTCGTCCCCGAGGTCATCGTCGCAGTGGACCGCCGCCGCGCCTCCACCTACGGTCTCCAGGTCGCCGAAGTCAATGAGGTCCTCGAAACCGCCTTGCAGGGGACCGTCGTCTCGCAGGTCCTCGACGGCCAGCGCTCCTACGACGTGGTCGTCCGCCTCGACGAACCCTACCGCGACGATCTGCAGGCCATCGGCAACGTCCTGATTGATACGCCCGCGGGCGGCAAGATTCCCGTGCGCGAGATCGCCGCCATCACGCTGCGCACCGCGCCGAACCAAATCTGGCGCGAGAACGCGCAGCGCCGCATCGCCATCCAGGCCAACGTTGCCGGTCGCGACCTGCGCGGCGCCGTCACCGAATTGAGCGAGCGCGTCGCGGCGCAGGTGTCTCTCCCGCAGGGCTATTTCGTCGTCTACGGCGGGCAGTTCGAGTTCGAGCAGGTCGCCACGCGCCTCATCCTCATCCTCTCCGTGTTCTCCATTCTCGGCGTGTTCCTGCTGCTCTACGGCCACTTTCGGTTCGCGGTCGTCGCCCTGCAGGTGATGGTGAACATCCCGCTCGCGCTGGTCGGCGGTGTCATCGCCGTCTACTTCATGACCGACGGCGTCCTCTCGGTCGCCTCGCTGATCGGCTTCATCAGCGTCGGCGGCATCGCCGCCCGCAACGGCATCATGATGATCTCGCACTACATTCATTTGGTTCGCTACGAAGGCGAAGTCTTCGACGAGAAGATGATCGCGCGCGGGACGCTGGAGCGGCTGCGCCCGGTCCTGATGACGGCGCTCACGGCGATCCTGGGCGTCTTGCCGCTTGTTTTCGCCCGCGGCGAAGCCGGCAAAGAATTGCTCCAGCCCATCGCCACGGTCATCGCCGGGGGCCTCATCAGCTCGACGCTCCTCGACTGGGCCGTCACGCCCGCGCTGTTCCATAAGTTCGGGAAACCCGTTTGCGACTATTACCTCTCCGGCCGCGAGCAGGCCGAGCACGTCGCCCTCACGGACCCGTCGCAATCGCCCTCGCCCGCCTGGAACCCAGGGGACTAGTTTTACGCTGTCACCCCGAGGAGCTTGTCCTGAGCGACATGCCCTGAGCGCAGTCGAAGGGAGTCGAAGGGCGTAGCGACGAGGGACCTGCTCGAAAAGTTCTATAATTGGGTCTCACCGTGTCGGCGGAGGCTGGAATGGACAAAGATCAAACCAAAGCAAACTTGGCGCGACGAGTTCGGGAGACAGCCGCCCGCCGCTTCCAGATGCTGAAGGAACGTCTCTGCCCTCTGCTCGAAAAGAGAATCGCGGAAATCGCCAGTGCTACTGGGATCAATCTTCGGATGGAGGTGACGGAACACCGGGCCGAGATCAAAGAATGTCCAGGATGTGGGATAATCAACCGGGGAGAATTTCCGGTTGAAGTAACCCAGCCCGTCCAGTACGGCTCTGGTGTGAAGGCACAAGTTTCGTACTTGAACAATTATCACTTCATACCCCTAGCCCGAGTGAGTGAATGGATGGAGGATGTGTATGGGCAAGGGGTATCGGAAGGGGTGGTGGTAGAGGCGAACGCAGAGTTGGCTAAAGCGGTTGAACCGAGCTTGGAGGGGGTTAAACAGCAGTTAATGGAGGCGGAGGTAGTGAATTTTGATGAAAGTGGGT
>CAYWWM010000126.1:6921-7376 GCA_964461735.1 uncultured Solibacteraceae bacterium
GCATCTTACCCGCTTTTAGTGGGACGGCAGTGCATGACCACTGGCAATCTTACTTTACCTACGACAGTTGTTCCCATGCCTTGTGCAATGCGCATCATTTGCGGGAGTTGAAATTCGTCGATGAACAGTACCACCAGCTCTGGGCTCGAGAAATGGCAGAGTTGCTTGTTTCGATCAAAGAGAAGGTTGCCCAAACCGCTCCCATTGCTGCCCAACTGGATAAACCGGTGATAGCGGAATTTGAATATCGCTATGATCAACTGATTGCCGAGGGTTTGGAGGCGAACCCACCTCCCTGTGAAGGAGAGGATGCCCCTAAGAGACGAGGCAAGACCAAGCAATCCCCCCCTAAAAATTTGTTGGATCGTTTACAAAAGCATAAAAGGGAAGTACTAGCCTTTATGTACGACTTTGGAATTCCGTTTGACAACAATCAGGCGGAGAGGGATGTGCGG
>CAYWWM010000127.1:0-7356 GCA_964461735.1 uncultured Solibacteraceae bacterium
CGGAGGCTGCGCGCTCCACGTGGTTGCGAATCTGTCCCCGATCGTCAGCGACGCGGCAAACGTATTGGGGCATCGTGTTTCCTCGGCGCGCGCTACGGCTGCTGCTGAATCAACTCGGTCCCCGGCAGCGGCTGAAAGTAGAAGAGCTGCAAGGCCAGCGCGGGGTTGGCCTCTTCGCCGGCAAACCGGAACTCCGTCTGAATCCCCCCCGGTTCCTCGAAAATCAGGCGGCGAATTTCGAGCGCCGGAGTCACCTCGAAGACGATCCACGCGACCCGCTCGGGCAGGCGCTTCGGCACGGCCTGGATCACCGTGTTCCCGTCCTCGAGCGGCGCGAAGTCGGAGGACGGCTCCAAGCGCTCGAACTCCTCGTCAAAGCGCAGGCGTCCCAGCAGGAACGCGAAGGGTGTGCGCAGATCGTCGGCCTCCTTCATGGCCATCTGCGTGGCGCGGTTCTCCGACGGCACGTAGAGCGTCAGGTTGCGGCCGTCGGCCAGGAAGAGCTTCGGCTCCGGCTCCTCATACTGCCAGCGCATCTTGCCGGGCTTGAGCAGAAACAAGGTCCCGGATTCCCGTCGCATCACCTGGCGGCCCTGGCGGTAAATCTGCTCGAAGCGCAGCCGAATGGTCTTGAGGCGGTTGTAACGGCTCTCCATGCCGCGCAACAGACCGGCCAAGTCCTTGTCTCGCGTGTTCTGGGGAGCCGCAAGGGCACCTGCCGAGGCAACTCCGCTTCCGAGTGCCGCGCTCAGCAGCGCCCCTGCTATGAGCAGAGACAGCCATCCCCGTCCGCTCCAATTACTCGCAGCCATGGACCCCCTAAAAAGGGACCTCCTGAAGGATAGCATAGCCGATAGCATAGCCTGCCGCGCCTTCGTAGGGAACCCAGCGGCGAATGGGGGTTCCTTATTGTATCCATGCGGGTTCTTTTTATCGCACGCGTTCGATCGTCAGGCAACGGACCGCCTTCCACCCTGACAGCTAACACCTATGTTAAGATGATGGCCGCCGCCGTTCCGTTGTGCGGAGCGGAAATCACATGCTAATTCCGAATGCAGATCGTGCGGCAGTGGATATCCGCAAGCTACGTGATTACTGCTTAAACCCAATGCATCGCGAGGGCAAACAAAAGGCACGTTTATTTGCAGCAGCGCTCGATATGACCTCCGAAGATGCGGAGGACCTGCGGGAAATCCTCTTGCAGGTGGTCAAGACGCACGACGCTCAAGAAGGGCGGCAAGATGAATATGGCCAACGCTACTACGTAGACTCCACGCTTGAATGGCACGCCCAGAGGGCTATAATTCGGAGTGGGTGGATTATCGAACACGGTTCCGACACGCCGAGGTTGACCAGTTGCTACCCTTTAGGTAGTTGAGGGGAGAAGAGTGGCCGGCACTATTAAACTTCTCGACGTCGTGGCGCTCACGGTTGACCTGCCCGAATACAACCTCTGGCGCGGACAAGTGGGCACGGTGGTTGACATCCTGGCGGGTAGCGCTGCCTATGAAGTCGAATTCAGTGACCGGAACGGACGGACGTACGAATCCATCGGTTTGCGCCCCGAGCAGATCATGGTATTGCACTACGAGCCGTTGAACGCAGATTCCAGTCCTGTCGCGGAAGCTGTATAGAACGGGAACGGCGCCCAACAAGCGCGAGCAGCCGCAGCACAAGCGCAGGCTATGCGCAGCCAGACTGTGGGAGCATCCGGACTCCCCGCACGGCCGGAAAACGACCAGGCATGAGCAAGAGTGTTCCAAGCCCCGAAATCCCCGATAAGCTCTACTATCCGATCCGGGAGGTCGCCGAGATCACGGGCGTCGAGCCTTACGTGCTGCGCTTCTGGGAGAAAGAGTTCCCGGCGATCCGGCCGCCCAAAGGCGGCACCGGGCACCGCCGCTACCGGCGCAAGGACATCGAGACGATCCTGGAGATCAAGCGGCTGCTCTACGACGAGGGCTTCACCATCGCGGGCGCCCGGACGCAACTCCAAAAAGGGGGACAGACGCCCGAATCCCAGCCGCCGGGCAGCGGCTCCGGTACGCGGAAGCCCGCCAGACCCGACGCATCCGGCGCCGCTCTCTCCCGCATCCGGCGGGAACTGAATGAAATCTTGACGATTCTGAACAAACCATGATACCTGTGAGAGACTGGGACGTGGCTGGTAGCGCGTCCTGGCGGCCGGGAAGGTCCAAGGTTCAGCCCTTTTTGGCACGGAAGCAGCAGCGGGACGTGGCGCAGCCTGGTAGCGCGCTTGCTTGGGGTGCAAGAGGTCCCGGGTTCAAATCCCGGCGTCCCGACCAATGTTTCGACAAATCCGACCGAGTTAGTAGTGTGGATCATCCGGGGTCTCCAGGCGGTGAAACTGGTTCCAGCCGAAGACCATCCTGCCGCCTTGCGGCACGGGGCCTCCGGGCTGAAGCCGTGCCTTTACCGGACGGAGCGGCACGACGGAATGAAGTCGCGCCGTTGCGAACAGGGGAAAGAAACCCATGGCAGATTCAAAACGATATGACTCCATTGTGATTGGGACAGGGCAGGCAGGGCCGTCGCTCGCGGCCCGGCTGGCAGGCGCGGGGATGAGCGTGGCGGTGATCGAGCGGAAACGCTTCGGCGGCACTTGCGTCAACAACGGCTGCATTCCCACGAAAACGCTGGTGGCGAGCGCTTACGCGGCGTCGCTGGTGCGGCGGGCGGCCGACTACGGCGTGCGCATCGCCGGTCCCATCACGGTGGACATGAAGGCCGTCAAGGCGCGCAAGGACGCCATCGTGCGGCGCTCCAACGAGGGCGTCGAGAACTGGCTCAAGAACATGAACAACTGCACGGTGTATGAAGGCCACGCCCGCTTCGAGGGTCCGCGCGCCGTGCGAGTGAACGGCGAGTTGCTCGAAAGCGAGCGCATCTTCCTCAACGTCGGAGGCCGCGCGTTTGTCCCGCCCATGCCTGGCCTCGACCAGGTTTCCTTCCTGACGAACGCGAACGTGATGGACGTGGATTTTCTGCCGGAGCACCTGATCGTGATCGGCGGCGGGTACATCGGCCTCGAATTCGCGCAGATGTACCGCCGGTTCGGGAGCCGCGTCACGGTCGTCGAGAAGGGGACGCAGTTGATGGGGCGCGAAGACGACGACGTCACCGCCACGGTCCGGGAGATTCTCGAAAAGGACGGCGTCGAGTTTCGGCTCCAGGCCGAGTGCATGGCCGTCGAGAAGCGCGGCGCAGGCGTGGCGGTAAGGCTCGACTGCGGCACGGGGGACCGGGAAGTCACGGGGACGCATCTGCTCGTTGCGGTGGGACGGGGCCCGAACACGGATGATCTCGGTCTCGAAGCCGTCGGCATCGCGACGGACTCGCGGGGCTTCATCCAGGTGGACGACCAGTTACGCACCAGCGCGCCCGGCGTCTGGGCCCTGGGCGACTGCAACGGCAAAGGCGCGTTCACGCACACTTCCTACAACGATTACGAGATCGTCGCGGCGAACCTTCTCGACAACGATCCGCGCCGCGTAAGCGACCGCATCCCGACCTACGCTCTGTTCATTGACCCGCCGCTTGGCCGCGCCGGCATGACGGAAGCCGAAGTGAGAAAGAGCGGGAAGAAGGCGCTGATCGGGAAGCGGCCCATGACGCGCGTCTCGCGCGCCGTCGAGAAGGGGGAGACGCAGGGCTTCATGAAAATCCTCGTGGATGCCGAGACGCGGCGCATCCTGGGCGCGGCGATCCTGGGCGTGGGCGGCGATGAGGTCGTCCACTCGATTCTCGACGTCATGTACGCCGACGCGCCCTACACGGTGATCCAGCGCGCCGTCCATATCCACCCCACGGTGACGGAGCTTGTCCCGACCATGCTCGGCGAAATGAAGCCGCTCGCGTGAGAAACATCGCAGGACCGCTTGGCGGGCAACCCATGCTCGAATTGCGAGGCGTCAGCAAAACGTTTGGACGGCTTCCCGTGGTACGAAGCCTTGACCTGACCATCCCCGCCGGGCAGACGACCGTCCTGCTGGGCCAAAGCGGCTGCGGCAAGTCCACGCTGCTGCGGCTCCTGATCGGACTTGTGGAGCCGGACGCCGGGACAGTTCGCTTCGACGGCGCAGAGCTGACGCGAGACAACGTGCTGGCGCTCCGGCGGCGCATCGGGTACGTGATCCAGGACGGCGGCCTCTTCCCGCACCTGACCGCGGAAGGGAACATCGCGCTAATGGCGCGGTATCTCGGCTGGGGAGAAGAACGGGTGGCGGCGCGCGTGGCGGAACTGGCCGAGCTGACGCAATTTCCCCGCGACGGATTGCGGCGCTTTCCCGCCGAGTTATCCGGCGGACAGGGGCGGCGCGTGGCGCTGATGCGCGCGCTGATGCTCGACCCGGAGGTCATTCTCCTCGACGAGCCGCTCGGCGCGCTCGACCCCATGATCCGCGCCGAGCTGCAAGCCGATCTGCGGAACATCTTCCGCCGCCTCGGCAAGACCGTCGTGCTGGTGACGCACGACATCGGCGAGGCGGGCTTCTTCGGCGACGCCATCATTCTTCTCCGCGAGGGAAGAATCGTGCAGCGCGGGACGCTGCAGGAACTGGTCCGCGCGCCCGCCGACCCCTTCGTCACGCAATTCATCAACGCGCAGCGCAGCCCGCTCGAAGGGTTGGGGGAGAGCGCACTATGAAAGGGTTTTGGCTGCCGGCGGCGGCTGCCGTCCTGCTGGGAGGATGTGTGCTTCCGATCGGAAGCGCCGCACAGGAAATCACCGTCGGCT
The DNA here is from genome assembly GCA_964461735.1 of uncultured Solibacteraceae bacterium. Lineage (GTDB taxonomy): Bacteria > Acidobacteriota > Terriglobia > 2-12-FULL-54-10 > 2-12-FULL-54-10 > CAYWWM01. The sequence continues at coordinate 4,757 of CAYWWM010000127.1, forward strand.
CCAAGTCGTTCACCGAAAACGTGGTCCTTGGAGAAATCGCTGCGCAACTGGCGCGGAGCAGTGAGGCGACAGCGACGCATCGCCGCGAGCTCGGCGGCACCCAAGTGCTCTGGAACGCGCTGCGGCGCGGCGAGATTGATATCTATCCCGAATACACGGGGACGATCCGCGAAGAGATTCTGGCGGGCCGCCCGGTCCCGGATGACGCGGCGCTGCGCGCTGCGCTGGCCGAGCAGGGGATTCGGGTCAGCGAGCCGCTCGGCTTCAACAACACCTACGCCCTCGGCATGAAAGAGCAGCTCGCGGAGCAATTGGGAATCCGCGCAATTTCCGATCTGCGCAGGCATTCGGGGCTGCGGTTCGGACTCAGCAATGAATTCATGGACCGCGGCGACGGCTGGCCGAGTCTGCGCGACCGCTATCAGCTTCCGCAGCGCGACGTGCGCGGCCTCGATCACGACCTGGCATATCGCGGCCTCGAAAGCGGCGCGCTCCAGGTGACGGACCTCTATTCGACCGACGCTGAAATCCGCTACTACAGCCTGCGCGTGCTCGAAGACGACCTGCGGCATTTTCCTCCCTACGACGCCGTGCTGCTCTATCGCAGCGACCTCCCCGAGCGGGCCCCGCAAGCCCTGGCGGCGGTCCTCCGCCTCGAAGGCCGCGTCTCCGCCGCCGCCATGATCGAGATGAACGGGCGGACCAAGCTCGACCGCGTTCCCGAGGCGCGCGTAGCCGCGGACTTTCTCGCGGCCAACTTCGGTCTCGCGGCAGAGTTCGTGGAGACGTCGGCCCGCGACCGTTTTGTCCAGAACACCCGCGCGCACCTGCTGCTGGTGGCCGTCTCCCTGACGGCGGCGATCCTGATCGCGATCCCGCTCGGCGTGCTGGCGGCGAAACAACCCCGCGCCGGACACGCGATCCTGGGGATCGTCGGGATCATTCAGACGATTCCGTCGCTGGCGCTGCTGGTGTTCATGATCCCTCTGCTCGGCATCGGCGATGCGCCGGCCATCGTGGCGTTGTTTCTCTATAGCCTGCTGCCGATCGTGCGCAACACGCACGCGGGCCTGCACGACATTCCGCCCACCCTGCGGGAGTCGGCTGCGGCGCTCGGGCTTCCGGCCGGAGCGCGGCTGTGGCGGATCGAACTGCCGATGGCCTCGCGCGCGATTCTCGCCGGGATCAAAACGTCGGCGGTCATCAACGTGGGGACGGCCACGCTCGGCTCGCTGATCGGGGCGGGCGGCTACGGCCAGCCGATTTTCACGGGCATCCGCCTCGACGACGTGGGCCTGATCCTGGAAGGCGCCGTGCCGGCGGCGGCGCTGGCGCTGGCCGTGCAGGGTTTGTTTGAGCTCGCTGAGCGGCGGCTGGTGCCCAGGGGCCTGCGCCTGAAACCGGCGGCGTAGCGGCATCCCAACGGAAAATTGCAGTGGCGGATCAGCGCGGGGGTTGCTATCCTTTCCCATTGCGTCGCGGGGCGAGATGCCCGACGCAGGAACATGGCCGACTACACCTGGACCGTGCGCGTGGAGCGCGTCGCAGCGAACGAAGCGAAAGCCTACACGCGCAATCACTCCTTTGTGGTCGGCGCGCAGGCGGGTTTCGAGGAAACCGATCCGCATCCGAGCGCGGTCGAATATCTGCTGGGGGCGCTGGGCGGAGACCTTGTTCGCGGGTTCGAAGCGCAAGCGGCCCGCCGGAGGGTAGCAGTAGACGCGCTGGAGATACGGCTTTCCGGGCGGCTGAACAATCCGCTGACGCATCTCGGCGTGGTCGGCGAGACGGGCCATCCCGGCCTCGAATCCATTGAGGGCGCGCTCTACGTGAGCGCCGACGCCGACGCGAGCGTCCTCGAGGAGATGTGGGGTGCCGCGCTGGAGCGCTCCCCGCTCTTCCACACGTTGCGGCGCTGCGCTGCGGTAGCGGTCGAGTTGCGCGTCATGCCGTAGACGACGCGCCGAACGCCCACGGACTTGTTGGGAGGAGGAACCGGAATGACGAAGTCCCCGATCCTGGTTGGAGCCGTGATCTACGATCCGAAGGTGGCGCTGATCTGGGAGATCATCAAAACCTTTTTCGAGGAACACGGCTGCCCGATGGATTACGTGTTCTTCAGCAACTACAAGCTGCAAGTGGACGCGCTGCTTTCGGGGCACATCCACATTGCGTGGAACTCGCCGCTGGCGTGGGTGGACGCGCAGCGGAGAACGTCCGGCCGGTGCCGCGCCATCGCCATGCGCGACACGGACCGCGACCGCGTCACGCACATTCTGACGCAGAATCAAAACGGCCTGGCGCATCTCGCCGACCTGCGGGGAAAAACCATCGCCACCGGGGCGAAAGATTCGCCGCAGGCCACGCTGCTTCCGCTCCACTTGATCGGGACCCAGGGATTGCAGCCGGGGCGGGACTTCACCGTGCGGCGATTCGACGTGCTGGTGGGCAAGCACGGCGACCACGTCGGCGGCGAGCGGGACGCGCTGGCGAGCCTCCAGAAAGGGGAGAGCGACGCGTGCGCCGTGCTCGACCTCAACTGGCAAACCTGGCAGGCCGACGGCACCGCCGACCCCAAGCGCCTCGCCGTGCTGGCCACC
>CAYWWM010000128.1:0-2427 GCA_964461735.1 uncultured Solibacteraceae bacterium
GCTCGTCGAGCCGTTGATGTTGGTGGCGCCCGCGCCGGAGAGCAGCCGGAAATGCGAGTCTCCCTCGACGTGCTTGGTCCCCTGGAACATCATGTGCTCGAACAGGTGCGCGAAGCCCGTCCGCCCGGGCTCTTCGTTGACCGGCCCGACGTGATACCACACGTTGACCGCCACCCTGGGCAGCCGGTGATCTTCGACGAGGATCACTTCGAGGCCGTTCGGCAGCTCGTATTTTTCGAAAGGGATACTCGGCATATCCGTCGGGACACCTCGCTGCCCCTGCGCCAGCACGGCCACGGCAATGCCCGCCAACGCGGCCAGCGCCCACACGTTGCCCCTGCCGTATCGCATGATTCCCCCTAAGAAGCGGGATTTATTGCTTCACCGTGCCGACGTCCTGCTCTTCGCGCGAGCGCAGCTCGTAGAAGCCGCTGACGCGCAGCGTGATGACGATGGGGTGGTCTTCCAGATTGAGCCAGTACCAGCCGTGGATGCCGTTGAACGGCGCGACCAGCGCCCCATGCGCGGCCGCCGCGCCGTCCTGCTCTTCTTTGTAGCGCAGATCCTGGCCGTCCGGTTCGCCCTCGGCGTGAAAGTCGTAATATGCCTTGCCGTTGTCCACGCTCCAGGAGTAGACCAGCGTCTCGCCGGCCTTCATGCGCACCTTGTACTCCACCTCGCCGTCGCGGTCCAGCCGGACCTCGATCACGTTCGACTTGACGGGCGTTTCGTAGGAGCGCGCCGTCTCGGGCGGCGCCTGCGGGATATCCGCCACCTGCGCCGCGCTCGCGGAGGACAAGGCCAGCAGGCCCATGCGCCCGCCGAGGCCCGTCGGATCAATCCCGTACTCGGCCGGCAGAATGAACGTCGCCAGAATCACCGTTGCTCCGGCCAGCGCCATCCCCAGTTGTTTCCCTAACCCGGCTCGCGAAGGCATCGCAGGCGCGGCCGGTTGGTTTGCTTCGGGTTTACTGTCAATGGAAGGGTTCATAGTGTCCGCTCCGTAAAGTAGCCCGTGAGCTGATAGCCCATGAGCAGGAATCCAATGGTCATCAGAACGACGTTCGCCATCACCGCGTGGCGGATAAACCCGGCCGTTTGTCTCCAGCGCTGCATCACGATCAGGATGATCGAGAGCGCGGCGAGCTGCCCCGCCTCCACGCCGACGTTGAACGAAACGATGTTGGCGACCAGGCCGTCCGGCGAAAGCTGGAATTCTTGCAGCTTCGTTGCCAGGCCCAGCCCGTGAAAGAGGCCGAACAGCAGCACGGCCGCTTTGGTGTTCGGCTGCGCGCCGAACACCGTCGTGAAGCCGTCCAGGTTGTCGAACGCCTTGTACACCACCGAGAGGCCGATGATGGCGTCCACGACGTGCGGGTTGGCGTGCCATCCGCCCAGCACGCCTGCCAGCAGCGTCACGCTGTGCCCCACCGCAAAGCAGGTCACATAGATCGCCACGTCACGCAGCTTGTAGAGAAAGAAGATCACCCCGAAGAGAAACGCGAGATGGTCGTATCCCGTGACCATGTGTTTCGCGCCGAGATAGAAGAAGGGACCGGCCTGGGCTCCCGCGCTGCGCTGCAAAAACGCCGCGTCTTGTCCCGCCACGCCGTGCGCGTGCGCCAGGCCCGCGAAGGCTAACGCAAAAAGTGTCGTCGAAACCGCCGCCGCAAAGACGGTTCTGTCTGTATTTGGCATGGCTCGATTGTACACCATTAGCCGGGCGTTTGATCGGGCTCCGCTATGGGCCGCTAACACCAGAAGCACCAACGGGCTGGAGGGCGGAAGAAGGTGATGTACCGCCCGCACACGATTACTCCCGTCCAGCAGGCCAAGGAGACCGCCCCGGCAATGCGCGCGCGCAGCGGCGCGACCTGCCCCGCGCCCATCTCCCGGACCAGTTTGTAGGACAGCAGGTAGAAGACCGAGACGTTGATGCCCGCCCCCATCATGAACAGGAGTTTGGTCTGAAACGCCGGATTGTGGATGTACTGGTCCGGCGCGCCCGAGAAGAAGGTGAAGCCGCTCAGAATATTGATGCAGTATCCCGCAATGCCCCAGGGGATCAGCCGGTGCAATTCGCTCATCGGGATGCGCTTCAAGAATCCAATCAGCCGCAGGTCGTACAGCCCGACGATTCCGAACAGCAGGGACACCCCGATGAAATGAAAGCTTTCGCTGATCGGCCACGCCCACCGGCTATCGTTCATCAGGTGGGAAATGGCGGTGGTCCGGAGCCACACTTGCACGGACTGTAGGAAGGCTTCCATATGGTCCAGATGCTCCAGTCACTCCAATCCGATCTCGAACGCCGAAAGATACTTGTAGGTGTACGCCAGAAAGCGCCCCGAGACAATGGCCCCGGCCCACAGAGCCAGCGAAACGCCCGCCAGCAGCTTGTCTCTTCTCGTGGAAGCCGCTTCTCCG
>CAYWWM010000128.1:2437-7334 GCA_964461735.1 uncultured Solibacteraceae bacterium
CTTCCGGATCACCCACGCCGCCGCCACCGCCAGCGCAATCAGGGTCAGCTTGGCATAGAACAACGGGTTGGTCAGTGCCTTCGTGGGATACGCGAGCAGCAGCAGGAGCCCCGACGCTGCGTTCACGCAGAACCCGATGATCATGTTGGGAAGTAATATCGCCATCGCCGGGAGAGGGATGCGCGGCGCAAACCCGAGCATGCGCAAATCCATCGCCACGTTCGCCCCTACCAGCAAACCCATCCCGATGGCGTGCAGCGCGATGATCGTCGGAAACGCCAAAAGCGACGGAGACTCGCGGATCCACAGGCTCAGCCAGTTCGCCTCCACCCCCGTGAAAAACGCTTTCCAATCCATGGTTATACCCGCCGACTGGGCGGCAATTCATCCCGCCGCCAGATTCCGCACCGCCTCGATCAGAACGGCTTCCTGCTCCGGCAGCACCGTGCGCAGGTCGAGCAGCACGGCGTCTTCCTCGACGCGCGCAATCACCGGAGGCTGCCACGCCCGCAAGCGTTTTTCGAGGACCGCCGCGCTGTGCTGGGCGTGCCGCAGGGCCACCAGCCGCGACGGAATCGTATGCCCCGGGGCCGAGCCGCCGCCGAGCACGGACTGCCCGTCCGTGAGTTCCAAGCTCCAAGCCCCGTTGGTTCCCTGTCCGCAGGCTGCCATCAGGCGCTTGGCCCGCTGCTCCACCTCCTCGCGCGTCATGCGGATCATCCGCAGCGCGGGGATGCGTTCCGGGCGGTCGAGCCAGTAATCCCGCAGCGTGACTTCGAGCGTCGCGTAGGTCAGTTTGTCCACGCGCATTGCGCGGAACAGAGGGTTGCGCCGGATGCGCTCGACCAGCTCCTTCTTGCCCGCGATCACGCCCGCCTGCGGCCCTCCGAGCAGTTTGTCACCGCTGAAGCTTACCACGTCTACGCCGGCGGCGATGCTCGCGCCCGTCGGAGGCTCGTCCGGAATTCCGTACGCCGCCATCGAAATGAGGCACCCGCTGCCCAAGTCCTCGAACACGGGAATGCCCGTCTCGCGGCCCAGCGCGATGACTTCTTCGAGCGCGGGGCGCTCCGTGAATCCCACCACACGGAAGTTGCTCGGATGCACGCGCAGCAGCAGCTTGGTGCGCTCGTTGATGGCTTTGCGATAATCGCCGATGCGCGTGCGGTTCGTGGTGCCGACTTCGCGCAGCACGGCGCCCGACTTCGCCATGATCTCCGGGATGCGAAACGACCCCCCGATCTCGATCAGCTCGCCGCGCGAGACAATGACCTCGCCGCCCTCGGCGAGCGTGTTCAGCGTGATCAGCACCGCCGCCGCGTTGTTGTTGACCACGATCGAGGCCGGCGCGCCGAGCAGCTCTTCGAGCACCCGGCGGAGGTGTACGTCACGCTCGCCGCGCCGCCCTTCGCCCAGGTCGTATTCGAGGTTCGAGTACTGGGTCGCCACCTCGATGGCGCGCTCCAGCGCCTCGCGCGAGAGCGGCGCGCGTCCGAGGTTGGTGTGCAGGATCACGCCCGTGGCGTTGATCACGGGCCGCAGCGAAAACGCCAGCGCCCGCTCGGTCGCTTCCCGCACGCGGCCTTCGAGCCGGGCCGCCGAAATCTCATCCGCGGAAGACCACCGCCCGTCGCGGATTTCCTGCCGCAGCGCCGCCAGCGCTTCCCGAACCCGGTCCGCCAAAAACCTGCGGCTGGTCCGTTCCGCAAGCTCCCGCAGCGACGGCCAGTTCAGAACCTCCTCGACGGAGGGAATTTCGCGGAAGCGCTCGGCCGCGATTGCTGCCGAGGCGGTGGCGGGAGACGGCCGGACCGGTTTTCGTTTGGGAGCAGGAATGTTATTCACTCCTCCGGCGGCGTTTTCACTCGGTGATTCCCCCCAAGAATAGCATATTCCCTCGGTTCAACCCGGCCGAGCTGAAACCAAATCGGCGGGATTCCCAATTTCGGGTTCCGGGATGAAATCGAATTATTAGAACATCCGATCGAGTCTGAAACACTGCCGAATGCCGGTAGTGTCCTAATCTTGCTACCCCAAATACCAGACCTCGTTCAAAATTTCCCCGTACTCTGCTACAATCCTCCATTCACACCGTATGCCCGCGAAACCAATTCGAGTCTTTGTGATTGACGACAATGCTCTGTACCGGGACAGCATGGTCGCCGTCTTGAATGCCGAGAAGGACCTCGAGGTGGTCGGCCAGGGAAGCTCGGTGGAAGAAACCAAGCCGCGCCTCGCGGAGTGCAAACCGGACATTGTGCTGTGCGAAGTGTCGCTGCCGGGCCTGACCGGCCTGGACCTGCTGCGCGAAGTGCCTGCGCTCTCGCCGGATTCCCGGACGATTGCTATTTCCGACGGGGAAGCGGAGAGCGACATCGTGGAGGCCATGCGGCGCGGCGCGCGCGGTTTTCTCGACAAACAATGTCCCGTGGAGATGTTCCTGAAGTGCGTCCGCAAAGTCCACACCGGCGAGATCTGGCTCAGCGGGAGGCTGACGGAAGCCGTCCTGCACGCCTTCGGGAGCCAGCAGGCGCCCGGCAAGCTCGACGGCAAAGCGGAACTGTCGCGGCGCGAAATGGAAGTGATCCAGCTCGTGATCCAGGGCTACAAGAACCGGGACATCGCGCAGAAGCTTTTCATCAGCGAGAAAACGGTGAAGAACCACCTCTCGGCGATCTTCAACAAATTGGGCGTCGCCGACCGCCTGGAACTGACGCTCTACGCCTTTGAACGCCGCCTGTTCCCGCCGGAGTAAGACGTCAGTATAATCAGCAGCCAGTAGACAAGTTACGAAGCGATCTGCGCGGGCTGTGGCGCCGCTCCGCCCACGAGTGCTTGCCCGCGGCGCATGTGAGCCGCCCGGACGGTATTGACCATCAGCATGGCGATGGTGAGCGGACCGACGCCGCCGGGGACCGGCGTGATGGCTCCCGCGAGGGGCAGCACGCTGACCGGGTCCACGTCGCCGAGCAGAGTAGAGCCCTTGCGCTCGAATTCTTCCATGCGCTTGGCGTCGCTGGGGAAGAACCGCTCGACGTCGGCGCGGCGCGTGAGCGGGCTGATTCCGACGTCAATGACGGTGGCGCCGGGTTGGACGAAATCCCCGGTGACCATGCCGGGTTTGCCGAGCGCCGCCACCAGAATATCGGCCTCGCGGCAGACTTCCGGCAAGTCGCGCGTGCGGGAATGGCACACCGTCACGGTCGCGTTGTGGTGCATCAGAAGCAGCGCCACGGGCTTGCCGACGATGTCGCTGCGGCCGATCACGACGGCGCGCCGCCCTTCGATAGGAATCTCGCTGCGCTTCAGAATTTCCAGAATCCCGGCCGGTGTGCACGGCACCAGCCCCGGCCGCTGTGTCAGCAGGTTGCCCATGTTCACGGGATGAAATCCGTCCACGTCTTTCTGTGGATCCACCGCCAGCAGCACCCGTTTGGCGTCCACCTGAGGCGGCAAGGGCAGTTGCACCAGAATCCCGTCAATCTCGTCCCGCCCGTTCAACTCCGCGACGCGCGAAAGCAGGTCCTCCGTCGTGGTCTTCTCCGGCAGAATCAGCCGCTCGCTGTGAATCCCCAACGTCTCGCACGACTTCACCTTGTTCCGCGTGTAAATCTCCGACGCCGGGTTGCTCCCCACCAGGATCACCGCCAGGCCGGGCCGGACCGACGCTTCTTGCAAGCGCAGCAGCTCGTCGGCCAGTTCTTCTCGAATCTGGTCCCGGATGATGTTCCCGTTGAGGATGCGTGCAGGCAAGGCGCCTCCTTGCGACGGACAGCTATAAATCCGACTCGGTTCGTAACCGATTATCCTAGCACAGAAGCATTTTTAGAAACGATTTCGGCCGAGACATCGCCCCGAGCTCCCAGGCTCCCGGGGACGCGGCTGACAAAGCCTCTGATGTCGCGTATGCTGATTTGGACCGATCGCGGCAGATTGGATTTTACGAAAGGCCGTTTCCATGAACCGTGTTTCGCTTGTGCTCGTTCTGCACGCTCACCAGCCGATCGGAAACTTCGATTCGGTGCTGGAACAAAACTACCGGCTGTCGTATCTGCCGTTTATCGAGTGTCTGGAGCGGCATCCGGCCGTCTCGGTGAGCCTGCACTATTCCGGCGTGCTGCTCGAATGGCTCGACGAGCGCCACCCGGAATACCTGGACCGCCTGCGCGCGCTGGCCGAAGCCGGCAACGTCGAGTTCTTAGGCGGAGGCTTCTACGAGCCGATTCTGATCTCGATCCCGGAGCACGACCGGCACGCGCAGCTCGCCGCGATGCGGGACTTCTTGCGACGGCGGTTCGGCGTGGCGCCGCGGGGCGTCTGGCTGACGGAGCGCGTCTGGGAACCCGGGCTGCCGGAATCGCTCGCCCGGGCGGGCGTCGAATACACGCTTGTGGATGACCTCCATTTTCTGAGCGCGGGCATTGAGCCGGAGGCGCTCTACGGCTACTACTACACCGAATCCCTGGGCCGCTGGGTCGCGATGATCCCGGGCTTGCAAGTCTTGCGCTACTCGATGCCGTGGAAGCCGGTCGGCGACACCATGGCGCTGCTGCAACGGATCGCGGAGCGGCGCCCGGATTCGCTGGTGGCCGTGGGGGACGACCTCGAAAAATTCGGCGGCTGGCCCCACACCTATCACTCCGTTTATGAAGAACGCTGGCTCGAGAACTTCTTCTCCGCCGTCGAGGCGAACCGCTCCTGGCTGAACTGCTGTCGTGCCTCGGACCTCCTCGACTCGCACGAACCTGCGGGGACGGTATACCTGCCGACGGCTTCCTACCGGGAGATGACCGAATGGGCGCTCACCGGGCGCGCCGCGGACCTTTATCATGAGGCTCTGGAGCGCGTCCCGTGGGTCGAGCGGGGAGAAGAGTTTCTGCGATTCTTGAGCGGAGGC
>CAYWWM010000129.1:0-7257 GCA_964461735.1 uncultured Solibacteraceae bacterium
GACGCGCTGCAGGGCGGGCCGACCGAAGTGCGGTTGGGTCAGTGGTATCCCTAGGCGGCGCGGATCCTATGAGGTGGGGCACCCGCATCGAGTTGGTCGAATTCCAGGCCAGCCGATATCAGCAATAGACGATCCGGGCTGCCGCTGACAACCACTTCTCCTTCGATTGGAGTGGCTAATTGTTATGGCACTGCAAACAAGGCATTACCGGATGACGACTTTCCTGCTTGCCGCTTCGATCGCGGCAGGCCTGGGTACCGATCTCGCCGCCGCCCAGTCGGGCGCGCCGGGACTGCGGCTCTATGTGTTCGACTGCGGGACTCTGATCGGGAACTACCCGGAAACCTATAACCTGACCCGCCAGGAAGTCAAGAACACGAACATGGCGGTGCCGTGCTATCTGGTTGTGCATCCGCGTGGCACGCTGCTCTTCGACGCGGGCCTGCCCGATTCCATGCTGGGTCGCCCCTTCAATGAAACCACGCTCAATGGCCAACCCAACCCACCCTCCACGGCCAACTTCGTGTTGATGCTGAAGACATTGAAAGGCCAACTGGCGGAGATCGGTTACACGCCCGACAAGATTGACTATCTTGCCATTTCGCACTCCCATCGCGACCATGTGGGTAACGCCAATGACTTCGCGGGCTCGACGTGGCTGGTGCAGAAGGCCGAGTACGACTTCATGTTCGATCCCAACCAACCCCCGGAGCAGTTCAATCCCAACTATCAGGCCCTCCGCAACAGCAAGAAGCAGATGCTCGAAGGCGACCATGACGTCTTCGGCGATGGAACGGTGATCTTCAAGTACACGCCCGGTCACACACCGGGACACCAGTCGCTGTATGTGAAACTGCCCAAGACCGGAGGCGTCGTGCTGAGCGGCGATCTCTATCATCACCCCGAGGAACGCACGCTCAACCGCATGCCAGACCGTGAAAAAACGCTTGCAACGCCCGCGTCCCGGGCGGCCCTCGAGACTTTCTTGAAAGAAGTCAACGCGGAGCTGTGGATTGAGCACGACATCACCGCTTCCTCCAAGCGGAAGAAGTCGCCGGCCTATTACGAATGATCTAAATTAAGAGCCCATCCTGCAATTTTTGCGCGTATTCGCCCACAAGTGGATCAGTAAGGACGGCACGAAAGGCTTCTGCGAGTCCCCCACCGGACCCTGTCGTCCTGCAGCCGCTGCCCTAAGCAGGCCGATGTGCCTTGAGGAAGGAACGAACTTGGCGCACCACCAGGGGGATTCGCTCCTTGGGTTGTTTCCAAGGGAACATGCTCACTTCGGCCTTTGGCGCGAGCATCGCGCATTCCATGGCGACAGCGTATGAGTGCGCGGGAGTATCATCCGGCAGGATTAGGACCGGGGTCTGGCAGTTCCGCACGAAATCGCGCGTCACGGTGAACACGAAATCGGCGTTGGTTTCGAACATTTTGGTCACGAATTGTTCGGCCGTCTGCAGCGTGATCTCCGGCCGCTTCGCAACCACGTCCGGAACCCATCTCTTCCAGAAGTTGCCCTCGTAATTCGGGTCGCGCATTTCCGGACGCCAGCCCACCGGCTGCGCCAGCACGGCTGCCGGAATGCGGTTGGGCACGCGCTTCAGGAGACTCCAGATAAAGGGGCCGCCAATGCAGAATCCCATCACCACGAACTTGTCGATCCCCAGATGATCCATCAGGCCAAGCTGGTCGTCGGCGTAGGATTCCCACGGTCGGTCGACCTCTACCGGGCCGGTGGACTGGCCGCCGGGGGCATTGCGCAGGTCCGCCGTGATGCAGCGATATTGTTCCTTGAATTCCCCGATCACATCAAAGGGTGGGTTACGGGTCAAGAAAGCAGTCGTCGAGTTCAACCCTCCTCCCGGAAGCAGTAACAGCGGGAAGCCGGATCCGGCTTCCTCGTAGTAGATGCGAACAGGGCCCTTCTCATAGAACTTGCCAGTTCCTGTTTCGCCAGATTGCTGAGCAAAGAGGCGCGGCACAGCGGTCGATGCCGCTGCCGCAGCTCCCGCTGCCAGTACCGTGCGTCTGGTCAAACCCATAATCGGTCTCCTCCTTGTTAATTGATCTTAATCGAGCGTTCGGCGGCTCGGCTTGAAGCCGTGCCTTTACGAACTGCGTAATCATCCGCATTTATGAGATAGCCTCTCGGAATCTAGGCGCCATTTCCATTTCGCCCGCCAAAAGCCCAGCTACCTACCCGATCTCAGAGGTGAAACATTGCCCTTTGGCTTGAAACTAGTCAACTGACCAGGCCGGCCAGTTCCAAACCATAAGGTGGTTCCCTGCGCGTCCACTTGGAGTTGCGCATTATGGTCTCCCAACTCTGGATACGGGAAAAAGGTGAACTTCTCCGTCTTCTGATCGAATCTCCCGAGCCCAGTGTACTCCGACTGTCCCCATCCTAGGTCGCTCCAGATGTTGTCTTCCCCATCCGCACGGATCCCATATGGGTTGCTGTAGCGGAACGGAATCGTGTAAGCCTTGGTCTTTCCAGTATCCGGATCGTACATTCCGATCGCATTTGCGCCGGTCATGGTGTACCAGATCTTGCCCTTGGAATCGAAGGCTGGACGGCGTGGCGCCCCGGACTCTGCTCCGGCACTCCCATCTAAACGGAACTTCGGCGGAGTAGTGGTCGTCCATTTCTCCGTCTTTGGATCGAAGTTGGCCAGAACTCCGTCACCCGTACCCGCGACCCACACCCGATCTTGCTGATCGGCAACGACCCCGTACCATCCCCCTGCCTTGTGACCCGGCGCCGGGTCCCACTCCTTGAGTTGCTTTGTCTTGGTGTCGAACATGACGACCAGGCTGGGACCAAAGATCGACGTGCCCCATACACGACCCTTAGAATCCGCCCAAATCGTGTGCAATCCCGCCCCGGAAGGCGACGGATAGCGATTCATCTCCCCGGTTTTCGGATCCAATTCGCCCACGGCAGTTCCCCGAAGCTCTACCCAATAAATCCGGCCATCCACTTCCATGAGTCCATGCTGCGGACGACGGTAACTTCCGCCACTCGCCGGCTTCGGAATCGGCCACTCTCGAAAACGACCCGGGTATTCCAGATTGTTGAGGTCCATCGCCATAATCGCCGGTTGCTCGGCGGTTCCGCCACTGAACCAAATGGTCGAGGATACTCTGCTAGGCCAATTGGTGCCACCGCCGCTCCTGCCAGGGGGCAGTTCATACTGCACATAGATCGCCTCGGCCAACTCATCCTCATCCAGCACCGGCTGATCCACCTTCAGATCGCGCCGTCTTGAATCCTCTCCAAAGTTCGCCGCCAGATACTGGATAAGGGTTTCCCGGTCTGCGGCGGGAAGTCCGGTGGGCAGCTTAGGTAACAGTTGCTCCCCGCCGTAACCCTGGTCAAACATCCGGTGCACCGCGTTTCTCCATGCCTCTTCACTCCTGTACAACGCACTGGGATTCGTGCGAGTCATCATGTTACTGAGTCGAAGTCCGTGGCATCCCGAACACCGGTTCATATATATGTCGCGCCCTCGACCCGGAGGAAGGTAAGCATCGAAGTCGACCGGTTCCATATTGGGCGCCGCTGGCGCCTTTGCCCTCAAAGCGAGATCCGCAGTCCCCGAACCCCCTGCCTGCAATTGGACACGTTGAATCGGCGATTCAAATCCTTCCTGCAGCGCAGACACCTCGTAGCTGCCCGTCGGCAGATTGAATACCTGATAACGGCCCTTGTTCGTAAACACGGTGTAGGTGATCCTGCGGCCTGTATCCTTGGCCTTCACGCGAAACGCCCGCACCACACCATGATCTGCCGTGACCGTTCCGGATATCATGCCTCCCAGTGCCGCAGTCTGGCCAAAACTGCTCCCGCTGGAGAAAAAGCTGATCCAGACTCCGGCCAACGCCAGGAGTCCTGCCGACAACGTAGCGCCAAACTTCCGACTCCCCAACTGCTCTCTTGGCTTCATTTTAGATTCCCTCCTAATCGCCTTTTCTTTGGGATTGGGATTGATAGACACGACCCTCCCTATTTGATCCGAGCTTTCCATTATGGCCTCTCGTCTGTGGCAATGGTACGCCTATTGGTCTGAGTTGGAGCACATTTTTTGCCGCTCCACTCCCATGTCCCTCCTCAGGAGGAAAGACCGCCATATCCAAGTGAGACAAGACCGGCGGATTCCCTCATTCTCAGACAGCTTGATCCACACCTCGCCGTCCCCCACATATTTCCTGAATCGTCTTTGCTGTTCGCAGGCTCTGCCTAACCATCAGGCACCGCGCCATCGCTCCGAACAGCTGACTTCTGCTGCGACTTTTCCTTCGATGTCCAATTGATGTTGCCTGCGATGCGCCGACCATGCTCTTTCCAACGTGCGCGTTTGATCCTTCGGCGCGATTCCGAATCGGCTCAACGCCAGGATCAAAGCACGCACGGAAACCTGGGGCTCCGCTGCAGGTCCTGTCATCCCACAGCTAGGACAAGTGATGATCGGTGTCCTGATCTTTCGGTCGGCCCGATTCCGATGGAGCATCGCGTCTAGCTCGTCTCGCAGGCTGACGAGCTCCGACATCGACATCCCCTCGTGCCACTCAGCCAGCAGCCGCCCTGCCATTTCCGGAAACCAGGTTCTCTGAGCGTCTCCCGATGGCATTTCCGTAGATCTCCATCGCAGCCGGCGTTTTTCAGCGTCGATCGTTGTCATTGTAGCAGCCAAGGAAGGTGGGGCGATTCGATAAGCTTTCTCAGCTCCCGTAACACCGGCTATGCTGAAGCGGAGAACCATTCCCGATCTGTCACTTACTATCCATACTATCCAAAACAGATGTCCACCAGAGAGAAAATTGGGCTATGATGTCCCTTGTCGGATCGCCGCTAAACGGCTGATAGTGAAGAGGATTTCGTGTGCTTTCAATGATTTGGCAAAAGGGTGAAGGAGAATCCCACCCTCTCCGCCAGTTAACAAGCTGTGTATGTATTATGGGGTTCCCGCGCAAGGAACTGTCTTGGGCCACAATGTAGTGCCCCGGCTTTTGGCAAACGGGGCTAGGCCTTGAACCGAGGCAGGAGTTTGACCGCGTTGTCGCGCTCGATCAGGCGCAGGTCATCCTCGCTGAACATCCGGAGGGCGCGGATGGCTTGGGAGACCTCGAGCGTTTTGCCGCCGGGCGGAAAGTCGGTCCCGAACAGGATCTTGTCCGGGCCAACGAGCTGCCGCAGGGAGGCCACGACACCCGCATTAGCGGCGCCGGCCAGGTCGTAATAGAACCTCTTCAACTCGTGCAGGAAACCATTGGGCATCTGCTCATTCCTGCGGTTCCCGCCGATGCGCCCGGCGAGGAACGGCATGGTGCCGCCGCCGTGCGACCAGATCCAGCGAATATTGGGAAAGCGCGCCGCGTCGCCGTTGACCACGACGCCGGTGATGGCGCGGGTCGTGTCGGTGCCGTACTCCATGCTCCCCGGCTGCACGCCCTCCGCGTAGTTGAGGTTCCGGCAGCAGGCGGCTGCGGTCGGATGGACAAAGACGACGGCGCTGCGCCGGTTGAGCTCCTCCATCACCGGCCGGTACGCCGGGTTGCCCAGCCAAGTGTCTTCAAAGCTCGTCATGAAGCCGATGCCATCCGCCTTGAGCGTATCGTAGGCGTACTCGATCTCCTTTAAGGTGGCATCCACGTCGGGCATCGGCATGGCGGCGAATAAGCCGAATCGGGTGGGGTGGTCCTGCACGACCTTGGCGCCGAAGTCATTGCAGGCTCGGGCCACGCGGATGGTCCGCACGCGGTCCCCGAACCACAGCCCCGGATTGGTAATAGACAGCACAGCGGCAGCACCGCCGCCCCGGTCCAAATCCTCGAGCGACTTTTCCGGCGTCCAGATGGTATTCGAGGGCTGCAAGAGCGGCCGGCCCCTGACTTCGGCGACCCAGGCAGGAGGCCCGAAGTGATGGTGCACGTCAATGATGCGGCCTCGTCCGGGGGCAGCAGCCGTTTGGGCAAGAGCGGCCAAGAGGTTCCCCCGCCCCGCCGCAGCAAGACCCAGCGAAGCGATGGCGCTCGTTAAGAAGCTGCGACGATCGCAGTTGACCATGCATCACCTCCTGGGACTTTCGCAATGCGCGAGGAGGACCCGCAATGTAATTTATTGGGTATCCTGAAGACTGGGCGTCCCATGCTTCTACTCCGGAGGGACAACGAACCCCCCGGTGACCGCGGCCTGAATCTAGTAGGGGTAGCCTTCCAGCCGTTGCATTCCGGGCTTCCAATCCGGGAGGGGAGCCCATGCATCGCGGTTTGGCATCTGCACCTTCGGCAGAGTCTCGGCGTCCATTACTTCGTCCTCCCGGATCACGCCGTTCTTGAAGAGCAGAAATGCGACGAGAGAGTATACCTCATTGGAAGTGAGGGTTCCCTCTCTGCCGAGAGGCATGCCGCGGTTGATGAAGTCCCAGACCGTCGTCGCATAGGGTGAGCGGAACGGCAGCACGCGCCCCAGGTCCCAGGGGGCGACACCGGGCTTCGGCTCGTCTCTTATCAATTTGGGAGCGCGGCCGTCTTTCAATTGCGCCCCGTGGCACGCCGCGCACGCTTTCTGCACATAGAGCTGCGCGCCTTCCGCGGCGGTCCCCCGTCCCGGCGGGAGTTCCTTCCCCGTAGGACTGATGGAAATGTCCAGGGCACGGATTTCCGCTTCGCTCGGGGTACTTCCCACACCGTACGGCCGCGACTGTGCCAGCGCAGAGGTTCCCAGCAGCAACACAAACGAGAGCAGCCTAAGAATACGCATTGTGAACGCTCCCATCGCTCGCGACCCTCCACGTTTGAATGCTGTTGTCCTTGCCCGGGACCCTGTATTCCGGGGTCAAGGGCACCTTAAAGAACGCGGCGACTTGGGCTCGCGTCGGTTGAATCTGGCCCAATTCGTCCGTGCAGCGCGACATGAGCAGGGCCTCTGTTCCGTCCCAATTCCAGTTGAGGCTGAACCGGGTATGGGCCATGCGCTGCGCCGCTCCCCGAATCTCGGCGTCTTTCCAGCTTCGGCCGCCATCGCTGGATACCTCCACCCTGCGGATGGCGCCTCCGCCGGACCAGGCCAGGCCTTTGATCTCGTAGAATCCCTTGCCGGACAGTTGCTGCCCCCCCGCGGCAGGATACGTGATGACGGATTTCGGTCCGATCATGTAACCCAACGCAGCGTCCTCGTGCCCCTGTCGAAGATGTCCGTAATCGTTGTAGGTCATGTAGTACTGGTCCACCGCCTTGATTCGCCGCAAC
>CAYWWM010000130.1:0-7231 GCA_964461735.1 uncultured Solibacteraceae bacterium
GACTCGCCGCCGCCCGAGTGCGGCACGTAGTTCACTTTGGTCGCGTCCAAGCCGACTTCTTTCGCCAGGAGGCCGGCGAGCATATGGTCCGCGCCTCCCGCCGAGCCGCCCGCGATGGCCAGCTTTCCCGGATCGGCTTTCCAGGCGTTCACGAAGTCCGCGAGCGTTTTATAGGGCGACGCCGCGGGGACGACCAGGATTTCATATTCGCCGAGCAAGCGCGCGATCGGCGTGGTCTGGGCCATGGTTACCGGAGAATTGTTCGTCAGCACCGCGCCGACCATGATCAGGCCCGTGGCCATCAACAGGTTCGGGTCGCCCTGGCGGGAGTCCACCAGTTGCGCCAGGCCGATGGTGCCGCCGGCGCCGGGGACGTTCTCGACTTGCACGGCGCGCGCCAGGCCGGCTTCCCGCAGGACCCGCTGCATCTCGCGCGCGGTCTGGTCCCAGCCGCCCCCCGGCGCGGCCGGGGCCATAATGGTGAGAGTGCCCGTGAGCGCGCCCCTCTGCGCTGGCTGCTCCTGGCCGCCGCCGCCACAGCCGATGCCCACCAGCAGCAGGACTACTACGGCCGCGCTCCAAAGAACCGGACGCTGCCCGAAACAATACTTTCCTTGTAGCCGCATGTTTCTCCCAAACCTTGCTTAGAATACGCTCCTGCAAACCGCCGACGCAACCTTCCGATTGCTGTTATCCCGAGGAGCTTGTCCTGAGCGATTTGCCCTGAGCGCAGTCGAAGGGAGTCGAAGGGCTTGAGCGACGAGGGCCGTGCTTTTCTGTTCCCTGTTCCCTGTTCCCTGTTCCCTGTTTCCTGTTTCCCCTCACACCGGCAGCGGCTTGCCTTTGGTCTCCGGCAGGAAGGGAACGGCGCAGAGCGCCAGCAAGTAAACGCTGCTGAAGAGCAGCGCGGAGGCGCTATAGCCGCCCAGGCGCGTGATCAGGAAGCCGGAGAGCAGCGGTCCCAGGATGGAGACGAACCGCGCCGCGTTGAACACCAGGCTGACGGCGGTGGCGCGCACCGCGGTCGGAAAGAGTTCGGGCGAGTAGACCGCCATCCACGCAAACTGGCCCAAGGTAAAGGCGCCGTTGAGCGCGGCGGCGGCGGCGACCGTCTCAGGGGAATGGGTCCAGAGAAACACAATCGGCGTGGTGAGCAGCGCCCCGAGGAACAGGACGCGCAGCATGGCGCGGCGTCCGAGCCAGTCGGCCAGGAATCCCGTCGAGATATAGCCGACGATGCTGCCCACTGTGAAGAGAATTCCCGCGACACCGCCCCAGCGCGCCGGGTTGGGCGCGCCGGCAGCCTGCGCCACCGATTCCACATACCCGGGAATCCAGGAGGAAACCGCCCAGAAGCCGACCGTGGTTCCGAGCGACATCACGAAGCACAGCGCTAGGATTTTGCGCAGGTGCGGATCGCCGAACAGCGCGCTCAACGTGAAGCCGGCGACAATCCGCTGCTCGCGCGAGAGCGAAACGCCCGAGCGGCGCAGCGCCTGCAACTGTTCGCGTTCCCGGCGCTTTTCCTCCCACTGCTCCGATTCCCGCACCTTGCGTCGGAGGTAGAGGACGAAAAAGGCGGGCAGCACTCCCAGGAAAAACAGGATGCGCCACGCGCCCGGCCCGAACCAGGAGCCGAGAAAATACCACACCGCCGAGGCGGTCAGCGCGCCCCAGCCGAAGGCCGACTGCATGATGCCGAGGCCCTTGGCGCGCGCGCGCGGCGGCCAGCTTTCCGCCATCAGCGTGGTTCCCGTGGCCCACTCGCCTCCCATGCCGAGGCCCGCCAGGAAGCGGAAAAACGCCAGTTGCTGCCAGCTCTCGACGAGGCCGGTGAGGCCCGTGCAGACGGAGTAGACCAGGATCGTCAGCATCATGGTGCGCTTGCGGCCCAGGTAATCGGCCACCACGCCCGCCGTCACTCCGCCGACGCCGATGCCGAGCAGCATGGCGGCGATGATGATTCCGGAATAGCTCGCGAGCTGCGGAATCTGCTCCGCCGGCAGCAGCTCGCGCAGCGCCGGGGCCATCACCAGAAACAGCGCATAGTTTTCGTAGCCGTCGAAAATCCAGCCCAGGAAACTGGCCAGCAGCACGCGCCAGTGCTGGGCGTCCAGCTCCCGATGCCAGGGCACGCGCGCGGAAACGGCGACTGCTGTCGGATGGTTTGGCATCTTCTTTTACGCAGAAGCTATTGCAAAACTGATTTTGCAGTGTCGTAAGGGCACGGTTTTAACCGTGCCGAATCGTGCTTCAAAGAGTTCGGCTTTAGCCGCTGGGGGCCAAGAGACGGACCTCAGGGGCTAAAGCCCGGTTTTTTCTCCGAGCAGGCGGCACGCCTGAAGGCGTGCCCTTACGGTGCTCCCAAGAAGGCTGCGCTCAGGGTAAACTCCGCGACGCGAAACGCCATAGAGATGGCTTTTCGCCTGCACTTCTCCTTCTTCCACCACTCACGATTCACCACTCACCACTCACTCCCTCCGCTTCTCCGCCGCATTCCGCGCCAGCGCGGCCCAGCGATAGACGCCGTGCACGAACTTGCCGTACGGCATGGTGAGGAACAAACCGAGGACCAGACCGAGGTGCGCCGCGAGCAAGCTTCCCATGGCGGCGGTCTCCCGCAGAGCGAGCAGCAGCAGGCCGGTCAGGCTGATCAGGAACAGCAGCGCGAGGAACGTGACGTCGAGGGCGCTTTGGCCCGGGTCGCTCAGCTCGCGGTGGCGGGCGCGCTTGAGCCACAGCAGCCCGGCGGGTCCGAGCAGCAGGCCCACGCCGCCCGCCGTCCCCAGCATCACCGGAAGGCTGAAGAACGGATACGGCGCTTCCACGCCGAGAAGGTTGTGGTAGATGGCGGCGACGGTGGTTGCGGCGAAGGTCAGCAGGAAGCCGTAGAACGTCAGATGATGAAACCAGCGCCGCGCGTTCGAGGGAACGTCGCCGGGGTAGGCGCAGCCGTCTCCCTCGGGGCCGCCGCCGTCGAGATAGCGCAGCGTGAACGCCTCGCGCAGGGCTTGTCCCACGACGCGCGGGTTGAGCAGCGCGGCGGCATCGTTGTTGGCGGGCTCACCCGACTGCTTCCAGAATTTTCGGAATCCCATCGCCAGCCCGAAGAGCACGAAGAGTCCGGCCGCGCCGAAACTCGTCATCATGACTGGGTGCGGGATCACCTGGTAGAACGATCCTTCGCGGACGCTGTGCGCCGCGAACATTGTACCGGGTGCGCTCAGCCAGGACGTCAGCAGGACGAACAGCGCGGGGACGATTCCGGCGCTCAGCGCCAGCGCGAGGCCGGTGCGGCGGAAGAGCGCGCCCGCCGCGGCGGGCCAGGCGTATTGCTCGTAGGATGCTCTGCGGAGCGCCGCAAGGGTCCGTGGCAGGTTGAGCGCGAACTCGTGCGGCGGCGCGTACTGACAGGCGTAATAGCACTCGCCGCAGTCGTGGCACAGATTGGCGAGATAGCCCAGATCTCGCTCGGAAACCGTGAACCGCCGTTCGAGCGCCGGAAACACCGCGCAATAACCCTCGCAATAGCGGCAGGCATTGCAGATGCGCAGCGCGTGTTTCCCCTCTTCCGCCAGCGGCGCGGGAAGCGGCCTGGCCGGATCATGCGAGGGCATAGCGGGCCGCCTCCCCGCCGGCGATCCGCCCGAAGACGGTCCCGACGGTCATTCCGATCCCGGCCAGGTACCCCTTTCCCAAAACGTTGCCGGCCATGATCTCGCCCGCCGCGAAGAGGTTGGCGGCGGGCCGGCCTCCGAAAATCACCTGCGCCCGCTCGTTGACGGCGACTCCGAGGTAGGTGAACGTGATCCCGGGCCGCAGCGGATAGGCGTAGAACGGAGCGGTGTCGAGCGGGCGCGCCCAATGCGACTTGGGCGTCTGTAAATTCGCGGTCCGGCAGTCATCGAGCGAGGCCAGGTTGAACCTGCCCGGCCGCACGGCAGTATTGAACTCCGCCACCGTGCGCTCCAGCGCGGCGGGATCGAGTTCGAGCGCGGCAGCGAGGTCGCGGATCGAGCCGGCCTGGAGCGGCGGATAGAGCGGCGGCACGAACAGGCCGATGGCTTTGGCGTCGAAGATCGAATAGGCGATCTGGCCGGGCTGCCGCGCCAGCAGCCGGCCCCAGATGGCGTAGCGCTTGGGCCAGAACTCTTCGCCTTCGTCATAGAAGCGCGCCGCCTGGCGGTTGACGACGATGCCCAAGGGAATGGTGTCCACGCGCGTGACGATGCCCCCGTCAAAGCGCGGAGAGCGGGCGTCAATGGCAATGGCGTGGCATTGCGTGGCGTCGCTCACGGTCTGCGCACCGCGGGCCATCAGGAGGCGGAGCAGTTTCCCGGTGTCGTAGGGTGTGCCGCGAATCAGGAAGTTCTTGGCGGCTTCTCCCCAGGCTTCCTGGAGCCAGTCGAGATTAGCCTGAAACCCGCCCGTGGCGACGACCACTGCCTTGGCGCGCACTTGCTGCGTGGAGCCATTTTGCACCACGACCGCGGAAACAAGCTTCCGATCCCGGTGGTCTTGATTGCTGCCGTCATTGCCGCCGTCATGGTTGCCGTTTGGGAAGGTCAGCTCGCAGACCTCTGCGTCGTACTCGATCGCCGCGCCGAGGCGCTCCGCCGCGCGGTAGTAGGCGTTCAGGAGAGCTTTGCCGCCGCCGAGAAAAAAGGCGTTGGTGCGGGACAGGTGCAGCGTTCCGGTCAAGGAGGGCTGGAAGCGCGCGCCCTGCGCGGTCATCCACTGGCGGCAGGCGGCGGAGCGGCGGATGGTCAGGCGGGCGAGCTGCTCGTTGGTCTGCCCCGCGGTCACCTGGCGCAGGTCGTCCCAGTACTCGGCTTCCGGGTAGGAGCCTTGCAACACGTCGGCGGGGCCGTCATGCATGCAGCGCAGATTGCGGGTGTGCCG
The DNA here is from genome assembly GCA_964461735.1 of uncultured Solibacteraceae bacterium. GTDB lineage: Bacteria > Acidobacteriota > Terriglobia > 2-12-FULL-54-10 > 2-12-FULL-54-10 > CAYWWM01. The sequence continues at coordinate 4,903 of CAYWWM010000130.1, forward strand.
GCTGTTGCCGCCGCGAAAATGCCGGGGCGCGGATTCGAGCAGCAGTACGCCGGCTCCGGCCTGGCGCGCGGAGATGGCAGCACAGAGCGCCGCGTTTCCGCCGCCGCAAACCAGCACGTCATAAGTCCGTCGGGAGTCCATCCCCTTCCGTCCCTCCGCGCGCCTCTCTGTCCCCAGCGGCGGCCGTCCCAGAGGGCGCAGGCCCGGTCTTCCCGGTCTTGGGCGGGCCAAAGCAGCCGGTTCGATTCTAGCGTGTGACGGGGAGGGGGGCAAATCGCGCCCCGTTCAACCGACAGAAAACCAGACTTATCCGTTTCATAAACTCACAGGCTAAGCACAGACTGAAGTGGTGACAGGCGGGCTCTATTTGCCGTTTCTTGGCGTTCGGTTTAGACTTCCGCCTTGCATACTTCGGCATATCAGTGGTCGGCTTGACCCGCAGAATCGCGGCGATTCCTGCAGGAGGATTCCGAATTCCAAATTCCGGATTCCAAAAGGCTGCCGCACTTGTGAAACTGCATCGCCGCGCCCAGTACGGCCGCGAATTTTCGGCAGACCGTGAAACGTCCTGCCAGACCTGAATTTCAGGTTTCTTATTATGATTTGTCTTGTTCAATAGGAGGATTGCCTGGTTTTCACCCTGTTTTAACGCCTGCAAAAACTTCTTGACACGGGGTTCTCCGCGTTGGTAGAATAGCCGCGGAGTTGTAGGTGTACGTGTACCGCCCGGAAGAATAGTTTCGACCGCCACCTGTATGCTTAGGCAGCTGGTGGTTTTTTTTTAGCCTTTCGGCCGGCGAAGTCTAGTCAGCCTGACGGTCCAGTCCCGCAACCGGTGTCAGAGCAAAGGAGAACGAGAAGTTGTCGAGAACAACAGGACGAGTCAAGTGGTTTAACAACACCAAAGGCTATGGTTTTATCGGCCAAGACGGCGGGGCGGACGTATTTGTTCACTATTCCGCTATCCAGGGCGATGGGTACAAAACCCTTCAAGAGGGCGACCTGGTCGAGTTTGAGGTGACTCAGGGCCAGAAAGGTCCCCAGGCGGAGAAAGTCACGAAACTCTAAGCGCTCCGCACTGCGGCGCGGACTCCTCAGTTTCCCTGATACCCCGGCTCACTACGGGTGGGCTGGGGTTTATTCATTTTTGCTTCCGCTTTCCGAGGACCACCGCAATCTCCTCCACCCCAATCGCGCCTTCCCGCAACACGCTCCAGCAGTCTTCCCGCACATCAATTACCGTGGAGGGGCGCGCCGCACGGCTCGTGCCTCCGTCCCCACCATCAAGGATCAGCGGCAGCGCCGCGCCGATCTGTTGCTCGACTTCCTGTGCCGCGTCGCACTCTTTCTCTCCTGAGCGATTTGCGCTCGTGCCGATGATCGGCACATCGGCCTGGCGGACGAGGGCCACGGGGATCGCCGCTGCCGGGAGCCGCAGCCCGATCCGTCCCGTGCCCCCGGTCACGTTGCCCGGAACCCTTCCGCTTGCTCCCACAACGATGGTCAGCGGCCCTGGCCAGAACCGCTCCGCGAGCCGCTCGAACTCGGGCGGCAACCCCGCCGCCAGCCCGCGCGCCCTCTCGACGGAATCCACCAGCAGCAGCAGCGGCATGTGTTTCGCGCGCCCTTTGATGGCGAAAACCCGCTCCACCGCCGCCCGGTCGAAGGGGTTCGCCGCCAGGCCGTAGAAGGTGTCCGTGGGGATGGCAACGACTTCGCCCGCGCGGATCATTTCCGCCGCCCGTGCGATCGCCGCCGGCTCTGGACATTTCGAATTCACCCGTACGATTTCCGCCATCGGCGTTCCCCGACCGAATCATAAATCTGCTGCCGCGGAGTGTCCATTCCTGTTCCTGGTCATCCCGCCACACACGCCAGGAAACTGTCCCTGGTGCCGATCCACTCCGAGACGCCGGCGCTGGTTCCGGGTTTTCCTTCGCAGCAGGTTCGTTCTTGCTTGGGTCGTTCTGGCTTGGGGTTTGGTCTTAGTTTGCATGGTCTGGTTCCTCCCCGCTTTCGGTTCGGGAGCGGAACGGCTCTTGCTGACAGCGCCACTCTCCCATCCAAGGTCGCATTGCCTTATATTGGCGCTACGGTCACAGGCCTGACTACACTTCACTGCACTGCGAGGTCAGCGACACGGGCCTCAGTCCTCCGGTTCAGTCCTGTGACCTGTTCCACTCTCCTCATCTCTCCTCATCGGAGGGCATACTCCTGTCCGCAGAAACATCATGCCAACTGCACAATTCTCTAACTCCCCATTCCCTATTCCCTTTCGGCCAATCTACGGATAGACTATAGCCCACTGGGCGGAGGAATCTATGTCTCC